>JAUJLY010000231.1 GCA_030447145.1 Thermomicrobiales bacterium | reverse complement strand
TTTTGAAAGCAGCAAAGCTTCCGGTAGCTCGTCCAGCACCGCGTCCAGCGTACCGCCGACTGTGGCATAGCCCGCCGCCAGCACGTTTCTGGCCAGAACCAGTGCGGTGACGGGTCCTGTTCCACCTGGGACCGGTGTGTAGGCGGCGGCAATGCCTTCGAGCGATGCCGAGTCTGCATCTCCGACAATCTTGCCCTCGTCGCTGACGTTAACCCCGAAGTCGAGCACTACCGCCCCACGCTTGACCATGTCGCCGCTCACGAGGCCGGGACACCCGGCGGCGACGCAGACGATATCCGCCCGTCGAGTTTCGCTTGCGAGATCACGGGTGTGAGTGTGGCAAAGCGTCACAGTGGCATGGCGCTGGGTGAGTAGCGTCGCCAACGGTCGACCCACGACATTGCTGCGACCAATCACGGTGACGGCTGCACCGTCCAGGTCGATGCCAAAGAAATCAAGGAGCTCAAGGCCTCCCGCCGGTGTGCTTGGACGGAGTGATGGTAGTCCGAGGTGGAGCCTCCCTGCATTAGTGGGAGTAATCCCGTCCACATCCTTGAGAGGCGAAAGATGCTCGAGGATGACGTGCGGATCCAGGTGACCGGGGAGCGGCATGAGCACGAGGACGCCCGTCACGGATGCATCGTTGTTGATCTTCTCGACTTCCGCTGCGAGTTCTTCGTTCGAAATCGAATCCCTCAGCTCAACGTGGCGATGCTCGATCTCCACCTTTCGGAAGGTGCGATCGATGGAGCTGCGGTAGGCAAGTGCCGCCGGGTTCCGTCCCACGAGCAACGTTGCCAACACGGGCATCACCCCCGATTCCTGAAGGAGTCGCTCTTTGGCGGCAGCAATTTCTGCCCGGAGGCGTTTCGCCAGCGAGTTCCCTCGTAGTTGCCGGGTCTCATGTGCTTCCAGTGAAGACAATGAATCTGGTCCTCTTTAGAAAAGATGTGGGCTCGGAAGGTTGGGGGCAGCGACAACGTCAAAGGAACCAGGCGTGTCCCCCCAAAGCGCAGTATAGCAGCGTCGATCCGCACCACGAGGCATCAGGAGGCCTGCTCGCCGCCCCTGAGAGTCATATGCACATCCTGCCCCAACTTCCCCACCCCACTATACAGCGTCAAATGACAGTGTATCGACAGCAACTGTCGTCACTCTGGCATACCCTCCGTGCAGGTGACATGACTGTCGTTGACCATCCAACTAAACGCAGAACAAGTGGATAGGTCGGACATGTTGTTGACACCTAGGCAACCAGCGTATATTATCGGCTTACGCGAGACTGGATGCTTGACGGTTAGGCAATCCGATTCGGCGAGGGTGTTGTGCAAACTGTGTGCGCGTGCCGTTTGTCGAGGGACAGGAGAGGTTGGGGAAATGTTTCAGCAAGAAGAGGTTCGATTCGGATTAACCCTGAAGAGCTTGCGGGAGACGCGGCGGGTATCGCAGAGCAAACTGGCAGAGCGTGCCGGTTTCGATCATTCCTATGTGAGTCGTCTGGAAAGTGGTGCGCGGACTCCGACGCGCGACGCGGTGCAGCAGCTAGCTCGTGCGCTGGATCTGGAGCGGGTGCAGCAGGACGAACTGCTTGCTGCGGCGGGATTCCTTCCCCGGGAGGTCTCCAGCCTTCTGTCGAGTGAACCGGAGATTACCGAGGTTCTGGGGCTACTCCGGAACGACCAGGTGCCCGAGGCCTATCGCGACTCGATGCGCCAGGTCCTGCGACTGCTCGCCGAACAGGCGCGATTGGTGCTCAAGGATGATCCATCTTCGGCGGTGGTGGCCTGAAGCGACATATCCTACGAGAAACTCAGCAATCACCGCATTGCTCCCGGCGAAACCCTCTATCGATCCATGGCCGGATGCCGCATACTGGCTGGGTGATCGCAGACGATAACGTCAGAGCGAGCTAACGGGCTTTTTTCCTACCGGTCCACTCCCCGCAACCGGGCCGGCAGCGTCGCAACGCGTCCCCGCTCGTGAAACAACAACATGTCGGACGGACACCCAGAGGAACTGCTTCCATGGTCGATTTCGCGCACCTGCATTTGCATACGGAGTACTCGCTGCTCGATGGGATGGGGCGTATCGGGCAATACATCGACCGGGCCCAAGCGCTGGGCATGCAGCACATGGCCGTGACGGATCACGGGGTCATGTACGCAGCGATGGACTGGTACACCTCGGCGACGAAGGCGGGAATACATCCGATCATCGGCATGGAGGCGTATCTTGCCGAGGGACCGGTATCAAGGCGGGAGCGCAAGTCTTATCATCTCCTCCTATTGGCGGAGAATGACACCGGATACCGAAACCTGTTGCAACTGGCAAGCAAGGCCGCATTACATGGGTTTTATTACCGTCCTCGAATTGATATGGAGATGCTCCAGGAACACCGGGAAGGGATTATTGCGACATCTGCATGCCTGGGTGGACCCGTGGCCAACAACTTCCTCCATCACCAGCCAGAGAAAGCCATTGAGTACGCACAGGCGCTCACCGACATCTTCGGGCCAGAGCGATTCTTCATCGAGCTGCAGGACCACGGTCTCAAGGAGCAGCTGGACGTTAACAAACAGTTGATTCCGCTCGCCCGGAAGATGAACCTGCCGCTCGTTGCGACGAACGATGTTCATTACTGCTGTGAAGAAGATGCCCCCGCGCAGGATGTCCTCATCTGTGTGCAGACAAACACCACCGTCAACGATTCCAAGCGCCTCAAGCAGGAGTCGGAGCAGTTCTTCCTCAAGAGCCCCAATGAGATGGCCGCCCTTTTCAATGAAGTTCCCGAGTCGATCACCAACACAATACGCATCGCGGAGATGTGCAACCTCGATCTCGGCTTCAAGGGCTACCATCTCCCGGAGTTCGATGTCCCGGACGGGACAACGACGGACCGGTATCTCCGTCCGCTCTGTGAGGACGGCGCCCGACAGCGCTACGGCACGCTGGAAGGGGAGATCGGCACGCGACTGGATTATGAGCTGTCGGTAATCGCTTCGATGGGCTTTACCAACTATTTCCTTATCGTGTGGGACTTCGTCAACTTCGCAAAGCGGAACGGCATCCTGGTCGGCCCCGGTCGAGGTTCGGCCGCGGGAAGTCTCGTGACCTACTGCCTCGACATCACCGGTCTCGATCCGCTGAAATACGGCCTTATCTTTGAGCGATTCCTAAATCCTTCCCGCATTTCAATGCCCGATATTGACATCGATTTCGCCGACGACCGCCGGGGCGAGGTGATCGACTATGTCGTTCAAAAATATGGGGACGACAGGGTTGCACAGATCGTCACGTTCGGAACTCTCAAGGCAAAAGCTGCAGTGCGTGATGTCGGCCGTGCCATGGGGCTGTCCTTCGGCGAGACCGACCGCGTTGCCCGCCTGATTCCTACCGACCCAAAGATGACCATCGATAAGGCCCTTGGAGACGTGCCGGAGCTGAGCAAGATCTACGAGGGGGAGACTCCCGTTCGTGATCTGATCGACACTGCGCGCAAGGTCGAGGGGCTTGCCCGGCACTCGTCTACACACGCTGCGGGCGTGGTTATCTCGCCGGATTCCCTGGTGCACCATGTACCACTACAGCGGGCCGGCGGCAAGAGTGAGGGAGACGTCACTACACAGTGGACCCAGAACCACCTCGAGGACCTGGGTCTGCTGAAGATGGATTTTCTCGGTCTCAAGACGTTGACGGTGCTCGGGCGGGCAGTGGAGTTGGCCCGGCGTTCGGGGAGTAACATCACGCTCGAAGACATCCCGATGGAGAATGAAGCGGCGTTCGAACTGCTCAAGCGAGGAGAGACATTCGGCGTCTTCCAACTGGAAGGCGGCATGACAACCCGCATGACGATCGATGTCGCTCCCGAAAGCTTCGAGGATCTGATTGCGCTCATGGCTCTCATTCGTCCCGGGCCGATGGAGCTTGCTCCGGACTACATCGCTCGCAAGCACGGGCGAGTGGAGACTGAGTACCAGCACCCGTTGTTGAAGGACGTTCTGGAGGAAACATCCGGGATTGCTCTCTACCAGGAACAGGTGATGCAGATCGCCAACGTCCTGTCGGGGTTCTCGATGGCAGAGGCCGATGGCCTCCGCAAAGCGATGGGGAAAAAGCTCTCGGAGGAGATGGCGAAGTACCGCGATCGATTCATTTCTGGCGCGAAGTCGACGAACGACGTCGACAAGAAATTAGCGGCCGACATATTCGATACGATCGAGCGGTTCGCGGGATATGGCTTCAACAAATCGCATAGCGCAGCCTATGCGGTGATTGCCGCTCAAACGGCATATATGAAGGCGAACCATCCAGTCGAATTCATGGCGGCCCTGATGTCGACGGAAATGGGCAACACCGAAAAAACCGTCTACAACGTTTCCGAATGCCGGCGAGCCGGCATTCCAGTGCTTCCTCCCGATATCACAAGGAGCGGCGTGGAGTTTGCTGTAGAAATTTTGGAGGATGGGAAGAAGGCGGTCCGCTTTGGTCTCGGCGCCGTAAAAAATGTCGGCGTCACTGCCATTACCGCGATCGTCAAAGCG
Source organism: Thermomicrobiales bacterium (assembly GCA_030447145.1). Classification (GTDB taxonomy): domain Bacteria; phylum Chloroflexota; class Chloroflexia; order Thermomicrobiales; family UBA6265; genus UBA6265. The sequence goes on along the minus strand of JAUJLY010000231.1, from coordinate 1,016 downwards.
CGAGACGAGTCGGACTCGGGGCAACTTGTGTCACTGGACGCCTTTTGTGACGCCGTCAATTGGTCCTCCACCAACAAACGAGTCATAGAAAGCCTCACCAAGGCAGGCGCACTTGACGTCTATGGACACCGGGCGGCAGTGCTGGCAGCGCTTGAGCAGGCGGCTGCGGCGGCCCAAAAGCGACAGAAGGCCGCGGCTCGGGGGCAGATGGACCTCTTCGGGGTAATAGTACCCGACGGAGCTGCGGCTGAAGGACCGAGTCGGCTCCCTGAGGTTCCGTTGGCAGAAAGCCGGCAGATCCTGGAGTGGGAAAAGGAATTCCTGGGACTCTATCTCAGCTCGCATCCGCTGATCTCGATCATCGGGGATGGCCTGCCGGACGGTTACACGCAGGTGGTGGAAGTCTCGGAGCGGTTCCTGAATGATCGGGTACGTCTGGTCGGCATGGTAAGGGGAGTGCGCCGCATCACCACCAGGACGAGTAAAACGATGGCGATCGTCGAGGTTGAAGACTTGACCGGGACGATCGAGATGGTTGCCTTCCCGGAGACCTTCGAAAAGATCTGCGACGAACTCGAGGACGACGCAATCTTGCTCTTTACAGGCAAAGTGGATGAGCGGGGAGATAAGCGCCAGATCATCATTGAAGGTGCCAGCAGCTCACTTCCAGAACTCAACGTCAAGCCCAAGAGCAGCCTGACCGTGTTGATCGAACTTCCGCTGTGTGGTGACTACTGGGAAGACGTGTCACTCATGCACAGGGTGGACGAGGTGCTCCGCCTAAATAGCGGAGATGCGGAAGTAGCGTTTTTGGTTTCTAACGGAGGGAAAGTTACTCGTCTTCGCAGTCGTAGCCGCAAAGTAGCGTGGACTCCCGAAGTCGGCGAGGAGTTGGGAGCTGTACTGGGAGGGGAGCGGGCAAGGGTTGTGCCCTCGGCGACCGATGGGATAGAGCGGCTGCCGAAGGAAGCGGAGGAGGAACCAGAAGTGGCTGTTATCTGGACCGTCTCGCGTAC
>JAUJLY010000230.1 GCA_030447145.1 Thermomicrobiales bacterium | reverse complement strand
TGGTTTCGAGACGTTCGTTTTTGGACGTCATCCGCAGACTGATGTGCCCCTGATTGCCGGGGCGAAGCTGGAAGATGCCTTTATGCTGCCCACGAATGAGGAGCTCTTCCGGGACAGGGGGAGCGCAGGTTCAGGGCCGGTACGGCTCTACTTCCATTTGGAAGGATCAGTGGACGATCTCCACGCTCGCATTGCGGGCCAACAGGACGTGACGATCGTCCAGGGGCCGACGGATCAGCACTGGGGCGACCGTAACGTAATCGGGCGTGACCCGTGGGACGTCATGCTTGTATTCAGCAACTAGGTATGGGACGGGTAAGCCGGTCGCACCGGTGAGATTGCGACACAAGATGAGGAAACCACGTGATACCAACTGGCCGCCAATGACGGAGATGGAGGCATCCTGCCGTTGATCGTTCCCTGGTACATTGGCAGGAGCCCGTAAGCATCATGCGAAAACATTCGAACATCACAGTGATGAGGCAGTTGACGAACCAGGTGCGGAGTCTCTGGCCGTGGCTAATCGGTGTAGTAGCGCTCGTCGCTATGCTCGGTCTCACGATCCTGGCAATTCACTTCGGGACGGACATCAATGTCCGGTATATCATGAGCGTTCCGTCCGAGACAGCATTGCTGCCGGAGTACACTGGCGCGTACTCCCACCTCGGCGTGCTTGTGCTTTGGAGCGCCGCAGTCACCAGCACTCTCACAGGAGCGGTTATCCGAGGCCATCCAAACGAAGAGCGTCTCTCGTCATTTTTTGTTCAACTCGGTGTATTAATCGGTGTATTAACAGGATGGCTAGCGGCCGATGACTTGTTTATGTGGCATGAATTCATAGGTCTCGCATGGCACGAGCTATTGGTGCCAATGATATTGCGGCCCGACGCTCACAACTTGAGGGTATCGTCGTTCTCGTCTATGGGCTCCTATGGTTTTGGTGGATCCTTCGGTACTGGCAGGTCACTCGCAAGACCGACTATCTTCTGCTCATGCTGACACTGGGAAGCTTTGCCGCGAGCGGTCTCATCGACATTGGAACGTATGTCATCCCTGCTCTCGACCCCCAGGAACTGTGGGCGGAGACTACCGTTGCCATCGGGGAGGAGATGTTCAAACTGCTGGGCATGTTCTTCATGTTGGTCTACGTCATACGTACAGCTTTCCCAATGATCCGCAGGTCCGCCGAGCCACCCGCACCCGCATAGCGTTCTTTCTACGAGGGTGAGGGGGCAGGTGCCAAGAGGCTCAGGGATCCGTCCGCGCCGGAGTTCAATGTGCGAAATCGATTCTCCAACCTGACGGACTCTGTCATTGCGCAGAGTCTCCTTCTCGTTGTGACAACGCGGCTCTTTCTCTTCGGCGTTAACTGGTATTCGTTGAAGGTCATGCCGCCAGACTGGGATGAGCACAGCCGCCTGATTGGGGGTTGGGCTCGCTGGGATGCCGGGCATTACATCCGGATTGCCATGAACGGGTACGCCCATGACAGTGATCCCGGCAGCCCTGCCTTCTTTCCGCTCTTTCCACTTATGATGCGGACGATCCTGGAAGTGCTTCAGCTGGATCTCAACGTCACGAATCTCGGCGGTATCTCGATCCTGATCGCCGCCGTCTGTTTCTTTCTGGCTGTTTCGCTTTTCGCGGTTCTCGTTGAGCGGCGATTTGGGCGGGAAGTCGCGATCACTTCAACATTGCTGCTTTGCCTTTCCCCATTCAGTCTCTTCTTCAACGCGGGCTACACCGAATCGCTCTTCCTCCTGCTGACAGTCCTGGTCTTTTCATGCGCTGATCGTCGCCTCTGGATTGCCGCTGCCCTGTTTGTCGCCTTGGCGACGGCTACACGCGTGACGGGATTAGCGCTTGCACCCTCATTGCTGCTCCTTGCATGGAAGCAGGGGGCTTCTCGCAAGGATCTATTCGGCATCGTCCTGCTCTCGCCACTCGGCCTGTTGGCCTACATGGCGCACCTTTGGCATGTGCTGGGCGATCCACTGGCCTTTTTGAAGGCCCAGAGGGACTGGGGGGGTTGGGAAGATCGCGCCGGCAGGTACCTCGAACTCTTTCTGACCCGGCCCGAAGAGGTCCTGACAGGCGATCCTGTGAATGCGGTGGTGCTGCTCAATGTCGCACTGATGCTCATCTGGCTCGCAAGCCTGCCTTGGGTATGGCGGATGCTTGATCCTGGCATCGCGCTCTTTACTATTCTCATCGTGATGCAGGGCCTGACTTCGTGGGTGTCGCTGGGACGCTACCTGCTGCCGGCAATCGGCTTCTATATGGTGGCGTCCGTACTGTTCACCAAGCCCAGCTGGCGCCGTGTCCCTAGGGAGGCCGCGATCATCGTCTCCACCATGCTGTTGACCATGCTGACAATCCTGTTCGCGCACGGTCATTGGGTGATCTAGGCCCCGGGTTATCAGCATCCGGGGCACACTTTTATATGGATGATCCTCTCTGCCCTTCTCCCATGGGCCGGCATCAAATGGCCGGAATTGCCCGGCAATGGAGCACGACTGAAGTGTTCTTCGTTATATCCGAGTGAAATCCTCGGATATAGTTGATTGCATCCCGCTTCCCACACATAGGGCGTTGAGCGAAGGTGATGCACTCAGGGTGCCGATGGTATACTTTGGATGTAGAAACGAGACTCATTCTCAACTGGAGATGCAGAGTCGTTTCTGCAAGGGCTGTTATCACGAATCCGCACCAGGTGTGTGCAGGGAGTGCATCGTGAGCGCTGGACCGCGCGGAACTTTTCGGAATACAACGCAACGCGCGATCATCCTGGCTGAGGTCGAGGCCGCGGAGGAACACCTAACCGCGGGTGAGATATTCAAGCGCGTGCGGCAGCGATACCCGAAGGTTGCCTACGGCACGGTCTATCGCACTCTGCATCTGCTCGCCGAGCACAAGCTGATCCAGGAGCTGACGTTCGCGGACCAGGCCAGCCGCTTCGACAAGCGAACCGACCGGCACGACCACGTGCATTGCACGGTCTGCGGTGTCCTGCTGGATGTCGACGTCCCGGTGGCGCTCCTGGCGCATCGGGTCGCCGAGGAGCAGACAGGCTTCGAGGTCACCCGGCATCACACCGTTTTCGAGGGTGTTTGCCCGGAATGCCTGAAGGTGCGAAACGCGGGGGCGAAAGCTGTCGCGTCGATGAGCTAGAGGGTCGTTGTTTTTCGCCGGGGTGCCGGCGATGCCGATCCAGGAATGCCACCCCTCAATATGCTGGCATTCCTGTTTCCCCACATTGCGTATTGCTGTGACGATGGCGCCGCGGTGGGCGGCGCGTCGCACATAGGGAGGACTCGAAGAAGAACCATGACCAATGCAACAAACGCACCGATGCTTGAAATCGAGAATCTTCATGCGTCGATCGAAGACACGGAGATCCTCAGGGGCGTTAATCTGACCGTCAATAAGGGTGAGATTCACGCCATCATGGGGCCGAACGGCTCCGGCAAGAGCACGCTGGCCAATGTGCTGGCCGGCAACCCGCAGTATGAAGTCACCGAGGGCGCGATCCGCTTCTTTGGAGAGGACATCCTGGAGCTGTCGCCGGACGAGCGTGCACAGCTGGGTATCTTCCTGGCCTTCCAGTACCCGACGGTGATTCCCGGCGTCTCGATGTCCAACTTCCTGCGGATGGCGGTGAAGAATGTACGCGAGGCGCGAGCCGAGAAGTCCGAGGGCACCAGCAAGCCGTTCACGCCGCGCGAGTTCCGTCGTCTGATGAAAGAGAAGATGGCGCTTTTGAAGATGGACGAGTCGTTCGCGACCCGCTACCTGAACGAAGGCTTCTCTGGCGGTGAGAAGAAGCGTGCGGAGATCCTGCAGCTCGCGCTGTTGGAGCCATCGCTGGCGGTGCTTGACGAGACCGACTCCGGCCTCGACATCGATGCACTTCGCGTTGTCTCCGAGGGTGTCAACAACCTCGCGAGCGACGAGATGGGCATCCTGCTGATCACCCACTACCAGCGCCTGCTTGATTACATCAAGCCGGATGTTGTGCACATCATGATCCAGGGCCGGATCGTGCAGAACGGTGGTCCGGAATTGGCTCTTGAGCTTGAGGCCAAGGGCTACGAGAGATTGCTCGAAGAGTTCGCGACCCTCGCATAGTTTCCAGACCTTTTATGTCGCCAGGCAGACCAGCGTGTGGCGCAGAAACGTGAATACGCTGGTCCCGAAGGAGTTTTTACATGGTTGCGACGCCGAAACCACAAGTTGATCTTGGTGATTACAAGTACGGGTTCCGCGATGAGGAAGATTACTTCTTCAAGTCAGGCAAGGGCCTGAGCCGCCGGCTCGTCGAAGAAATTTCGTCCATGAAGGGCGAGCCGGACTGGATGCGGGAGTACCGTCTCAAGTCGCTGGAGCACTTTGAGAAGCGGCCAATGCCGAACTGGGGCTCGAAGGAAATTCACGATATCGACTTTGACGATATCTACTACTACATTCGCCCCGCCGAAAAGATGGGCAAGACCTGGGAAGAGGTCCCGGCCTACATCAAGGACACCTTCGAGAAGCTGGGTATCCCTGAGGCCGAGCGGAAGTTCCTGGCCGGTGTCGGCGCTCAGTATGAGTCTGAGGTCATCTATCACTCGCTGCGCGAAGACCTCGAGGCGCAGGGTGTGATCTTCCTTGATATGGATTCCGCGGTTCGCGAGTTCCCGGATCTCGTCAAGCAGTACTTCGGGACGATCATCCCGTACGCCGACAACAAGTTTGCGGCGCTCAACTCGGCTGTCTGGTCGGGCGGCTCGTTCATTTACGTGCCGGAAAACGTGAAGGTCGAGGTGCCGCTGCAGGCCTACTTCCGCATCAACGCGGAGAACATGGGCCAATTCGAGCGCACGCTGATCATTTGTGCGCCGGGCTCCTATGTGCACTATGTTGAGGGCTGCACGGCCCCGACCTACAGCACGGACAGCCTCCACTCGGCCGTCGTCGAGATCGTTGTGCAGGAGGGCGCCCGCGCCCGCTACACGACGATCCAGAACTGGTCGAAGAACGTTTACAACCTCGTTACCAAGCGCGCTGCAGCATACAAGGATGCCACAATGGAGTGGGTGGACGGTAACCTCGGCTCGAAGGTAACGATGAAGTACCCGGCCGTCTGGATGATGGAGCCGGGTGCGCGTGGTGAAGTGCTCTCGGTCGCCTTCTCGGGCGATGGCCAGCATCAGGATGCCGGCGCGAAGATGGTTCACGCAGCGCCGCACACGTCGTCGCAGATCACCTCGAAGTCCATCTCCAAGGGCACGGGGCGCTCGTCGTACCGCGGTCTGGTGAAGGTCCACAAGGGGGCGCATGATGTGAAGAGCAACGTCGTCTGTGACGCGCTCCTCCTCGACGAGACCAGCAAGACCGACACGTACCCGTACATGGAGATCGAGGAAGAGCGCGTGTCGATCGGCCATGAGGCGACGGTTTCCAAGGTCGCGGAGGAGCAGATCTTCTATCTGCAGAGCCGCGGCCTGAACGAGACGGAAGCCATGAGCATGATCGTCAACGGCTTCATCGAGCCGATTGCCAAGGAACTCCCGCTTG
>JAUJLY010000229.1 GCA_030447145.1 Thermomicrobiales bacterium | reverse complement strand
CGCCAGCCGCCCCTGAGGCGCCAGCCGCCCCTGAGGCGCCAGCCGCCCCTGAGGCGCCAGCCGCCCCTGAGGCTCCGGCTGATGGCACGGATGGCACGGAAGCGTCAGAGGCCGTAGCGGAAGAGGCCGTAGCGGAAGAGCTGCCGGCGACCGGTGCTGGCACGCAGGACGCTTCCGTTGTGAATAGCGCCGTGCTGTTGCTTGGCTCCGTTGCTGTCGTTCTTGCAGGTGGCGCTCTCGCCGTCCGCCTCCGCTCGATCTAAAGTATTGGATGCTGGTGTTTGCCGGCAGAACGATCGAAGCGAAAGTGACCAATGCCCTGGCCACAAGCCGGGGCATTGGTGTTTCCCATGACCATCCCACATAGATTCGCGCGTCAGAACCCTTGTGTGGTGATCGCAGTAGTGCGATGACGCGGAACACGCTCGGCCCGCGATGCACTTGCCGCCTCACTTTCATTTTGGAATGAGCGCCCCCGCGGGGTGTCGGCGCGAAACGACACCCCGCTTGTTTTTGCCTTGAGCCAGCCAGGAGGTGAAGGAAGTGCGGTGCAGCTTCCTTCACTTCATCATGTACCCATTAAATAGGGGCGTGGGGCTCACGGTGGATCACCCTCGGTCGTTCAGGAGCTCAAGAACGCCAATTTTTCTTGCTTGCTCCGGCCTTCACAGCTGGGGCTTTCCCTTTTGTATGGCTTGGTGGGACATTTGGCCTTGATGTGTCGTCTCTTATATCAGGGTGATCCCACCTTGAGAGCGAGCTCTGAGTTAGCAGGGGAGCGAGTGGACCATGCACGATGCGCCAGAGGTGTGGACCCAGACGATTGCGGAGGGCAGTGATTCGAGCAGCCGGAGGCGCGACGCTCGGTGCCGGCGTGCTGGTGTCCAGGATGCCGGCAATCGTTGGGAACGCCCAGGCTTCACCTGTGCCCATCGTGCCGGGCGCCGACTGGCCGCTGGCGCTGGGAAATCCGGTGAGGAGCGGCGTGGCGGTGGACGCCGGACCAGAGGGTGAGCCGGAACTAATCTGGCGCTTCGAGACGGGCCTCTCGGGAACCAGGGCATTGCTGGTGATCGTTGACGGAACGGTGCTCACCATGGGCGCGCTGTTGGGAAGTGCCGCGCTCGTCGGGCTTGACCTGCAAACGGGCGACATGATGTGGTTGATACCAATGGAGTTTCAGCCCTTCGCTCCGTGCCCGCGATCGCCGATGGTGTCGTGTATCTGGCGGGTCTACAGGGAGAGGTCGCCGCATTCGACCTGGCGACGCAGGGGCAGCTTTGGTCGACGGCGCTGGATGCCGGCACCACCTCCTCGCCCCTCGTGCCGGATGGGCTGCTGTACGTTGGGGCCAACGACGATCATCTCTACGCGCTCGATATTGCAGACGGTAGCGAGCGGTGGCGGTTCCCGGTCGGTGCAGGTTCCGATTACACCTTTGGACCATCACCGGCCTACGCAAGCGGCTTAGTGTATTTCCCCAGTGCCAGCTCGGAAAGCGACAAGGGCGCATGTACGCCGTGGATGTCCTCACCGGGGAAGAGGTCTGGCACTTCGTACCGGATGAGCCCGGTCTGTTCACCCCCGCCATTGCGGATGGAATAGCGTACCTGGGCGGTGATGGTGGTGATGTCTACGCAGTCGATATCGAGAGCGGGGAACGGAGATGGAAAACCACGGTGTCGAGTGCCTGGTCCGCTCTGGCAGTAACCGGGGATTCGATATTCGTCCAGACGATGGATGGGATCCTGGCCTGTCTCAATCGCGAGCGCGGAGAGCTCCAGTGGCAGGTGGAAACCGCTGCCTCGTGGTCCTCGCCGGTCATCGCGGGGGAACTCGCATATATCGGCTCCTGTGGGCTCTGGTTTGAGACGGGTCTCTATGCACTTGACCGGGCAACCGGAGATCAGCGATGGCACATGCGCGTCGATGGTGTCACCGCGCCAGTGGCGGTCTCTGACAACGTGATTGTAGTCGGGATAGATGAAGGAGCTGTCTGTGCTATCAGCGGATGAAGGGCTGATGCTCTCTCGCGTGGCACGAATGGAGAGGGCACCTTCCTCACGCGCATCGTCTTCTCGACAGAAGTTGATGAGAACAACATGCCGATCGATCCGGCGGATGCCTTTCCCACACTGACCAGCAGCTTGAGGGCCAGCTTCAGCTTTGTCGGATTGCAGTATGAAGCCGCCTGGGAGGTCATCTGGATGCTGGATGGCGAGCCAATCTTGACGCGCAACGAGTCCTGGGCACAAGGATCTTCGGGACGTTTGGCGGAGAACATTATCGCCACTGAGGGAAACCTCCCCGTGGGCCGGTATGATCTTGAGCTAACGTGTGAACGGTACCCCTGTCCGGCGTGGAACAGCGGTCATCGGCTGAGGCTGATCAATCCAGCAGGTTAACCTTCCCGGTATCCATGTCGTAGATGGCTCCCACGATCCTGACACGACCGGCCTGCTGCGCGGCGTTGATGACGGGGGAGATGGTGCGGAGGCGTCGAACCTGCCGCCGGACATTTTCCGCGGTCGCTGCCTGGAGCAAGTCCTCAGGATCGGACATCTGCGCATGGAGCACGGAGGGCTCGATGGCATCGATCAGGACGAAGAGGCGTCCCGGGAGGCCCACCTTGTTCTGGACGACCTGGATTGCGGCAGTGACGGCACCACAATGGGTGTGCCCGAGCACCATCAGGAGTGGGACCTTCAGGAACTCGACGCAGTATTCCATGCTGGCCAGGCCGTAATCGCTCAGGAAGTTCCCCGCCAGGCGCACCATGAAGAGATCTCCCGGACCTCGGTCGAAGATCAACTCGGCACCGATACGGGCGTCACCGCACCCGAGGATCCCGGCGACAGGTGCCTGTGGATTAGCTGCAGCGGTGCGTGCTGCTGAGTAGTCCGTGCGCGTGACATGCCCGTCCACATATCGTGCATTCCCCTCCATGAGCATCGCCAGCGCCTCGTCCGGCGCGATATCGCGAGCGTCGCGTGTAGCTTGGTCCTGGGTGGTCATCTACTTCCTCTCCAGTCATATGCACGCAGATCGAGAACTTCTGCAGGAAGCTGCCTAGCAAACATCTGCGTCGCCGTTCCCCCGGTGTGTCTCGCGCAGGTGTCGTCCCGAGCCAGAGGTGCACATGGTGCGAGTATGGACGAAGCGCGAAAAGTCGGCCGATCAGGAAACGCTTTTCGCTCGTTGATCGTTGTGATGATTAGCGTCATGACCGTCATGGTACGGGTCCCTTCGTCATAAAGCAGCAGGGCGAACAATCCTCTCCGCGATGCACTGGCGTCATCCGCGGTAATTGACGTCCCTGCAAGAGGTAGACACGTCATGTCGAGGGTGTTTCGGTTACTTGCCGCGTCGATAATCGCGGTTCTCGATTTTCTCGGGGTCATGCTCAGTGCCAGCGCATAGGGAGGTGGTACCGGTACGGTCACTGTTCTCAAGTACTACTGCACCTATCTTGACGAAACCGCGTTTGTCGAAGCCATCGAGATCGATCAATGTTCACCGGGCGCGGCGACGTTTACCTTCTTTCTTGTGGGCGACGGTACGGACGACTTCCAGCAGCTCAACGTCAGTGGTGCTGGCCGGGCGAGCATCGAGCTCCCGGTCGGCGAGTATAAGGTGGTAGAAGAGGGATCGCAAACCCATTTCATGGTCAATGTGCTGGCCGGGGCAAACGTTCAGTTGCTCATTGCCAATCCATCGGTCGAGGTTGTCCCAACCGCGCCTCCACCGACCCCGGTCACGGTCCCACAGCCCACCGCCGTGCCTGCTCAGTCGGCTGCCACGCGGGCACAGCCGACCAGGCTGCCGAATACGGGCTCCGGTTCGGACGTGGAGCCGGGCGTCGTGGCATTTGCTCTCACTACCGCAGCATTGGTCGCCGGAAGCGGCGCAATGATCCTGGGCAAGACACGCAAGGACTGATCGCAGGCAACGGGATTGGAGCGCGGAAAGCGGGGGCCATTGCCAGGTGGTTCCTGCTTTCGTCGTCTGCCCCAATCTTCTTAAACAGGAACGACCACGTGCACCCGTTCCCGGGCCAACGAGAGAATAAGAAGCACGATCAGGGCGGCAGCGATCGTGTTCAGGAGCGCATAGGATCCGAACCCGACGACCACGCCGGAGAGTAGTCCGGCACTGGCACCGGCGATACCCATCGTCAGGTCTGCCGTTCCCTGGACACCCGGACGGTTCTTGAGTGGCACCGATTCCGTGAGCAGCGTCGAGCCGGAGATCATGGTGCAGGACCAGCCCAGGCCGAGCAGGAAGAGACCGGTCATCAGTTGTCCGGATTGGTGCCCGCTTGCCGTCCCTGCGATCACAAAGGACGTCAGTAGAATCCCAGCCCCGGCGAGGATCACCGGCCGGCGACCGATCCTGTCGACAGCATTGCCAACCAGTGGCGATGCGATGTACATCCCGGTGATGTGCCCGCTGATGACGAGGCCAATGATCTTGAGCGTCTGGTCGCTGTGCTGAAGGTGCACGGGGGTCATCGACATGACAGCCACCATCACAACGTGTCCGATGACCATCGAGGCGAGCCCAAGTGACGCGGCGGAACTCGTCCGGATTAACGCGAAGGCGGTCTTCATCGACATTCTCGGGAGTCGGGTTCCCGGGATGTAATCGGGATGCGCCTCCTCATCTTCGCCGGCAACGAGAAGCGGATCCGGACGTAGCAGCGTGAAGATCAGCACCATCGCCAGGAGGTAGACCGCGATAGTGAGCAGATAGGGACCGGAGAGGCGAGGGAGGGCAATCCATTCGGCCACATCACCCATCGTATCGGCAAGGTTTGGGCCGAGCACGGAGCCGATCGTGGTGGCCCAGACAACGGTGGCGAGATCGCGACCCCGTCGTGATCCTTGGGCGAGGTCGGTCGCCGCATAGCGGGATTGGAGGGTGGCGGTGGTGCCGCCGCCTGCGAGCAACATGCCAATGAGGGCGACCGGAAAAAACCCGATTGCGGCACCGGAGACGACAAGCAAGGCGCCCATAATGCCAATTGCATAAGCGAGGATCAGGCCTGGCCGCCTACCGACATCGCTCATCAGGCGGGTGACAGGGATGGCGATGACGGCGGCACCGATCACCGACGAGGCAGCAGAGACACCAGCGAAGGCGTCCGATCCGAGGTCGGCGGCGAGGAGCGAACCGACGGCAGCGCCGGCGGCGACGCCGATGCCGCCGCAGATCTGAGCCAACGCAAGCACCCGGACAATGCGTTTTTGAACATCGATCCGCGCCTGGTCGCTAGCTGGGTCCACACATCCTCCATACAGAGAGAGGCCGCCTGGGTCATCACCCGGGCGGCGCGTATTCATCCCGCCACGATTGTCGCATGGTGTGGAAGAACATACACAATTTCAGCGTACTCAGCTTTATCAGTATGCGCACTTGAGAGGGCAGTCTCACGTGCTCAACATCCCTAATCGAGGCGTTGGCTTCGAGTTCTGGAGCTCGACTTCGACCGGCCAGTACAGTAGTGACGCAGCGGGCTGGTGTCGTGCGGCGTGCCCTGTCAGCCTGGACTGATCGTTCATGTCCCGTACG
>JAUJLY010000228.1:3436-5592 GCA_030447145.1 Thermomicrobiales bacterium | reverse complement strand
GTTGCCTCAATCGTGTAGTGGGTTAACCGCTCACTGGTGGCCGCCATCACCTCGCCACGATAGTCGGGCGAGACCGCCTCGTAAGGCAGTGACTCTCTGGCCACCGGGGTTGCGTGCGGGGTCGCCTGCAATTCAGCCGATCGCTCCGCGTGCGACGGAGAGGACCCGACCATGCTGCCAAAAGCAGTCATGAGCAAGAGGACCACGACCATCAGCAGGTTGACCGTGCGGGATCTGACCATGGTGCACTCCTTCTCCCCACAAGCACTGACGTGTCACGGGTGTTGCTACGGTGTCTTGGCGATTGGCATGTGTGACGTCAGTATAATACCGGAAAACACGTGACTCTATGCATGAAATGATCAACTGCAGGCGTGATGCTGACCGGGGTGACACAGGGAAGGACGCGAGGATGTGGCGAGCGGGGGCAATCGTACTGCTGGCGATAGGACTGCTTGTTGCTCCGGTCGGGGCTGAGCACGGTCCTTTTTTCGATGACGTGGAGTGCCCGACAGGCTTTGCGCAGATCGTCCTCGACGCCGGTCATGGTGGGCCGGACCCAGGAGCAGTGCATGAGACTTACGGATTGTATGAAAAGACACTAACCCTCGGGATTGCTGAACGTACCGCAGAGATCCTCCGCATTGATTATGGATACCGCGTGGCCCTGACGCGTCAAGACAATGAGACGGAACTGGGCAACTCCGAGCGTGGGGAGATCGCGAATGCCTGTGGAGCCAAGGCCTTCGTCGAGATTCACCTCAATGCTTCCCTTGACCGGGACGTCGACTACGCACAGACCTTCTGGGGCGAGAAGGAGAAGGACCTGGCGTTTAGCCTCGTCATGAACGAGGCCCTGGGGTCACTGGGTATTCCCCTCAACGCCGTTGAACGCTTCGACAACGGCGGATTGCTCCGGGCCAAGATGCCAAGCGTGCTTGTCGAAGCCGTCTTCCTTTCCAATACCGGTGAGGCGAAGGATCTAACGAACGGGACGCGTCAGGAAGGAATTGCTCAGGCCATCGCCCTGGGAGTCGTCGACTGGATGCGGCTGCTGGAGTAAAAGCGCCTCTCGTATGCTGGATGGTGGTCCAACATGAGCAACACGCAGGTGGAAAGGTAACGTGGGCATGGCTCCTGTTCGCAGCATACTGTTGCTCCTTGCGGCGGGCCTGTGGGTGCTAAGCAGCGTGGTCGGCTGGTCCAGCGCGCAGGAAGCCACACCGGAGATAGCTGACGTGAGTGTATTCCCGCCCGGTCAACGGGTCCACGGGGCGACGCTCGAAGAATGGAGCGCCCGCCACTGGCAGTGGACGGTGAGTTTTCCAGTCGAGGTCAACCCCGGTCAGGACGTCAGCGGGGCGACGTGTGGCTATGGACAGTCGGCCCCGGTGTTCTTCATCCCGCGAAACTTTCCGCCCTGCACCGTTCCAGCCGGCATGGCGATCTTCGTGCCCATTGCCGGAACCGTGTGTTCCAGCGTTGAGCTGCGACCATCCTCCGGTCAGGGGGAGGCTGCGCTGCGCTCGTGTGCGGCGGAAGAGGCAAACAGGTACACCGGCATCGTGATGCGTGTGGACGGACAGGAAGTCCCAAATATCGAATCGTACCGCGTAGCCTCTCCACGCTTTCCCATCATCCTCCCCGAGAACAACGTGCTCGGGGCGCCTGCTCGTGCTGGCACCGCCGTGGCAGAAGGGTATCAGGTGATTGTGGCACCGCTCCCCCCGGGTGAACACAAGATCATGGTGCACGTGGAACTGACAAACGGCACGGTCCTGCCTGACAAGGTGCTGCATCTGACGGTGATCGAACCGGTCGACATCAACCAGGGAGCGACCCCGCTTCCTGCGACGCCGGGAGCCACACCCCTGCCCTAATCTGAATGAGCCGATCACGCTGGTGTTGGCTGGTTCAGCAACGTGCAGCTCATGGCGGATGCACTCACTCGTGGTAACCAACATCGCACTGTCAATGTTAGCTAGGCTCATGGCGAATACCCGGATGTGATCAGGGTGATTACCTCGCGCAATAGCAAGTTCTTCAACGCGACAACGGTCCCTGAGAACAGGAGCCGTGTCGGTGGCTATCGGTGTGTGGTGAAACTGCTAGGGCGTCCTACGTCGATTCCGAAGCTATCTGTTGAGAAATGCCAC
>JAUJLY010000228.1:0-3336 GCA_030447145.1 Thermomicrobiales bacterium | reverse complement strand
CTCGGCGTGGAGTAAAACGCCATTGGCGAACTGGCCCACACCCGCGTTGGGAACAGGATCAAGACCGGCAGCCAGCGCCTTGGTCATGTACTCGGTGAACTGAAGGTCCTTGCGCTTTTTGCCCCAGAACGCCTGTGAATAGTTGACGGATTGGTCAGAGGAGGCGTTGAGGTGGATCTCGACGAAGACCAACGCTTTGCAGGCGTTTGCGATGGCGCCGCGCTGCGAATTCTCGAGATACGTGTCACCGTACCGGGTCAGGGCGACCGTGTAGCCAGCACCCTGGAGAATCCCCATCGCCTGGTAGGCAATGTCGAGATTGAGATCGGCTTCGCGCATTTCATACCCGTAGGGATCAATGGCCCCCGGGTCACTCCCCTCATGTCCGGGGTCGAGCACGATCTGCGCCGTGCCATAACTGCCATCTGCAAGGAGGCATTGTTCACCAGTGCCCGGTCCACCAGGCTTCTTGCCCTGGGCTGAGACGGGACCGATGGTCCCGGCCAGCAACAGGAGCACGAGCATACCAATGCGCCATATCTTCATGGTCATCTCCCCTGTTCGTTACTGTCCCTCAACGATACCGTGTCCGTGAAGACGTGTTATCGCAAAATCAATCAGCTACAGGAGGCGCGGGGGTTACTCCGCCTCGATGAGGGCCAGGGCGCCGTGCGCCGCGTGACCGAACGAGTGATTCACGGCGATGGAGGTGCCGGGGGCTGCAAAGGTATCCCCCTGCAACTGCTCGAGGTCTGTCGCGCAAACCCTCGTTTGTGAGACATCGACACAGTGCTACATACGCCTCCAGCGCGAGATCCGCACATCATGTTCGGGACTTGCCCTCCTGATCTCCCGTTTGCCGATCCTCGAGACAAGAGGGCTGGATTCTCTCTTCTCCCCCAACACCGTCCATACTGGCCTTCGTCTGGTGAGCAACGAAGGACGCAATAGCGCTTGTCTCGCCAGGCATTACATGGTGGTCATGGGGTGGGACATCCTCGTCCTCAAACAGGTGTGACCAACATGGGGAGTCACCCCGAAACACTCGTGCGTCATAGCTTCGTGCCTCACATCTCTTCATTCAGGTCCGCGCAGGTAGCGACCTTTGGTCTGCGGTGCTACCTACGTCCCCATCAACAGGTGCCGACCTTGGTGGTGTTGGGCCGGTCCCCCGCCACGGCCCCCTGACCTTCACCTGCCATACACCTAAGCGTGTGTGCACCCGCCCCTTGCTCACCGTCGTCCTGCGAGGGGAGCCGCCCACGTACGCGGATGCTGGCTGGTCCACGTCCCCCGTTATGCTCCCGATAGGTACTTCCCCCTATCGGCTCCTGCCGTTGCAAATCCGTACTTCCCCCGCTGTTGCCAGCCCTGCCATGGCGCATGATCGAAGTGTGCTCGGAACGGTCCGACGCACCGGCACACAGCCCGAGGAAGAGCACTCATGCACCTGCAACCACGCACCGAGCACACGAGAGACCTGTCCACGCCGAATCCACGATCGTTCCTACGAGTGAGGTGTCCCATGACCGCGTCATCCCATCATTCCGTGTCCACCCTCAAGACCCTCGTCGCGGCCAGCGTGATGGCGCTCACGCTACTCGGGGCCGGGAGCACCGTCGCCGATGCCGAGGTCAACCTGCCCCCAAGCTCCCGCGCCGACTACCAGGGAACGGGGAGCACCGTCGCCGATGCCGAGGTCAACCTGCCGCTCGATCTCCCATAGGCATTTCCGGTCTAGACCTGCAGAGGGCACCCCACCACGGCAGAGGCCCGGCACGTCGTGCCGGGCCTCTGCCGTGGTGGGGTGCCCTGGACCATCATTATTGACGGCCGCCGCCGTTGAGGTGCAGGATAGAGGGGACACCATGCCTGAGCCCAGGAGCGGACGATGCCCGACAGTCCTTTCGAATCGCCCCTGCCCTCATTTGTCGGGCGCGAGGACGAGCTTGCCGAGGTGACCGCGCACCTGACACGCCCCGAGGTGCGCCTGCTGACGCTCACCGGTCCCGGCGGGGTCGGCAAGACCCGGCTCGCCGTGCGCGGTGCCGCCGAGGTGCGGGACGCCTTCGCCGAGACCGTGATCGTGTCGCTTGCCGCCGTGCGCGACCCAGAGCTGCTGCTTGCCACCATCGCCCAAGCGCTCGGCGTGCCGGAGGTGCCAGATGCGCCGCTGCGCGAGCAGCTGCAGGCGCACCTGGCCGAGCGGCAGCTGCTCCTCGTCCTCGACAATCTCGAGCAGATCGTCGACGCGGCGGCTCCGTTGGTCGCCCAGCTGCTGGCCACGTGTCCCCACCTAACGGTCCTCGCCACCAGCCGGACGCGATTGGGGATCCGCAGCGAGCAGGTGATCCCGCTGGGAGTCTTGAACACTGCGGAGGCATGGCAGCTCTTCCTGGAGCGGGCGCAGGCGATCACTCCCGCCTTCGCGGCCACAGACGAGACGACGCCGATCATCGCTGCCATCTGCGACAAACTGGACCGGTTGCCGCTCGCCATTGAGCTGGCCGCCGCCCGGATTGGCGTGCTGCCGCCCGCCGCCGTACTGGCCCGACTGGAGCATCGGCTCCCGCTCCTGACCGGCGGGCCGCGGGACGCGCCAGTCCACCAGCGGACCATGCGCGACGCCATCGCCTGGAGCTACGACCTGCTGGACGCGGACGCGCAGCGGCTCTTCCGCCGGCTGGCCGTCTTCGTCGGTGGCTTCACGCTGGACGCCGCGGCGGTAGTGGCGGGTGACGAGGCCGATGTCCTGGACGGCCTCACGGGCCTCGTGACCGCCAGTCTCGTCAACCCGACGGCGGGCATCGACGGCGAGCCACGCTTTGTCATGCTGGAGACGATCCGCGAGTATGCGTTGGAGCACCTCACAACCAGCGGGGAGGAGGACGTGGTCCGGCAGGCCCATCTGCGCTATCTCACGGACATGGCCGAGCAACTCTGGGAATCGGCATGGGACCGGGACTACGAGCCATCCGTACGGCGGCTGCGACCCGAGCAGGACAACCTCCGGGCCGCCCTCGGGTGGGCGCTGGTACACGAGCCGGTCACGGCGATCCGGCTTGTCGGTGCCCTTGCGGACTACTGGATCGCCTACGGCCACCTCGCGGAGGGCCGCGCCTGGGTCGAGCGCGCGTTGGCGGTGCCGGCCGAGCGGCCACCCGCCATCCACGGCCGTGCGCTCGCGGCCGCCGGGTGGCTGGCAAAGGACCAGGGGGACCTCGCGCAGGCGGAGACCTACCTGACCGAGGCCGCGGCCATCGCGCGGAACCTCACGGATGACGGGCTCCAGCTCCAACTCCAGGTCCTGTTCCTGCTGTCCACCACCGTGACGTC
>JAUJLY010000227.1 GCA_030447145.1 Thermomicrobiales bacterium | reverse complement strand
TGGCGGCATCGAACAACTCCTGCGGCAAGGTCGCGAAGAAGGTCCGGCAGAGCAAGATGCCAAAGACCTGGCCACCCGCCGTCCACGGCAGGATCAGGACCCACGGCGTGTTGAGCAAGCCAAGCTGACCCACGAGGACAAACGATGGGATGAGCGTCAGGACTCCAGGCACCATCAACAGGGCCAGGATCAGGACGTAGATCGCTTCTCTGCCTGGAAATCGATGTCGCGCAAAGACGTATCCGCTCAGCGACGAGAGGAAGACTACGCCGGCGACCGAGGCGAGGGAGTAAACCAGGCTGTTGAAAATGTACCGACGCATGACGTGCCAGCCGTCGATGTAATTATCCCATCGGATGGGACTGGGTGCGCTCCAGAAGCGTCCGTAGATCTGGCCGTTGTCCTTTAGCGAAAGAAAGATCATCAAGATGATCGTGATCAGGCTCAGGGCGAGCAAGACGAGGAGAATGCTTGCGATCACCGTCTGGCTGACCACTCTTCCCCAGCGGACGCGCCGACGCGTCCCGGTGGCGGAACGCGGAATGGACGCCGGCTTTGTTCCCATCATGAGCTTGGCCATGGCGCGACCCTCCTCAGGTTCCGTACTCCACCGAGGATTTGACGTAGCGGAGGTTCAGGATGGTACCGCCGAGGATAACAACAAAGAGAACGGCCCCAATCGCCGACGCCAAACCGAAGTTGTTGAACCGCATCGCCTGGTAATAGAGCTCAAGCGAAGGCACGTATGTTGAGCTGCCGGGGCCTCCACCGGTTGTGAGAAAGATCGCTGCGAACTCCTGGACCACGGTGATGAATGTAAGAATGGCCAGGAGACGGACTTGGGACAAGAGAAGCGGCAGGTCGATATTGATGAAGCGGCGAAAGGGACCCGCGCCATCGATTTCAGAGGCGTCGAAGAGATCGGAGGGGATCGAGATGAGGCCGCCGTAGAAGATCAAGAGGGCAAACGCGCTCACCCACGGGAACCCCATGAACACAATCGCCCAGAGAGCGGTGTCGGATTCGCCGAGCCACGACCGGGTCCAATCGTTGAGCCCCAAGGCTCGTAGTGTCTGGTTGGCCAAGCCTATATTTGGATCGTAGATGTTGACCCAGAGCAGGATCCCGACGACTCCAGGCACGATGACCTGGAGCACAAACCCCGTTCGCATCGCGTACCGCAATCGCGAGCTCCGAAGGTGGAAGATGAGTTCAGCAACAAGGAGGGGAACAGCGAGCTTGGCGAACCCGGTGAGAATCAGGATCACAAGATTGCCGGTGCCGATCCAGAAATACCTGTCGTTCCCGAGCGCCCGAAACTGGTCGAACCCCACCCACCGTGTCTCCGCTCCCGGCACCCAGACCGTGAAGGCGTGATAGATGCCCGAGAAGGCAGGATAGTAATTGAAGACCAGCAGCAACGAGAATGTTGGCACCAGGAAAAGATAGGACATGCGCGCTCGCCAGACCTGCCTGCCCAGCTGGCGGTGGCGCCGGGCGTAGAGGCGCCATGCCCGCTCCCCTTGTGACGGACGGCGGAGACCTATCGCCGTACCAGCGACCACCATCACCGCTAATGTCGCCGCTGCGGCGAGGCCGATTCTCACCCAGATTGAGCGAGGCGACTCAATGTCAAATTGCCCATCTGCGGATCTCGGCACCTGCATGATGCTGGTGTCGCCACCCAGGATCGCCGCCGCCGATTGCTCCGGCACGGCAATCGCAAGCAACTGGTTCCCTGTCGACGTGCGTTGGATCTCGGTGCCATCGGCGGTGAGGACGATGACGTCTCCACGCGAGGTGACCGCGGTGATCAGGCGAGCATCATCGGAGATGGCGATATCATTGATGCGATCATGACCGGATTGCGACCAAACTCGGGCGCCTCGCGCGCCATCGAGCATGGTGATCGTCCCCGCAGCATCTCCAACCACGATTCGGGCCCCGGTCGGAACGACGGCGAGCGTCCGGATTTCATAGTCGAGAAGCGACTCCCAGAGTCGTTCGCCTTGACCACTGAAAACCGAGACCCGCGAATCTCGCGTCCCGGCGACTACGCGGAAGGCGTCTTTTCCACCATAGACGGCCACCTTGTTGACCACGTCACTCGCAGTGTATTGCCAGAGCAGGCCCCCTCTCTCATCGAAGGCGGAAATGAGGCGATCATCGGATCCCGCTACCACGATGCTTCCGTCGTTCGTAATCGAGACCGTGCCAAAGGTTCTTCCGCCGCGGTATCGCCACAGCTCCGCCCCGTTGCCATCCAGCAGATATACATGTCGGTCTTCAGAAGCGATCGCTACGCGCGAACCATCCGCCGCGACGGCAACGCCGAACACGGTTCCCCCGGTCTCAAATGTCCAAAGCGGATTTCCTTCAGCGTCATAGGCCGAGGCGGCATTGTCGCGTCGGCCCGCGACGACAAGTTCGCCATCGGCACGTGCCGCCAAGTCATAGACCGTGGCATCGGTGTCGATTGTCCACGCGGAGTTGTCCTGTGCGCGCACGCCCTCGGAGGTCGCGGGCGTCGCCAAGGCGGTCCAGGCAACGAGGAAGGCGGCGAAAGCCATAGCGGGCCTGGCGAGGCGCTCACCAGAGCACTGCACCGCTTGAAATCGAGGGTTCATGGGGAAACCCTTGGCGGGGAGTCAGCAACCGGGGACGAGCCCCATCCCTGACGCCCCGCCCGAGAAAATCAGTCCTGGCTAGCGGGCTTCTTTTCAGGCGTCTCGAGGTCACCCTCGGTTAACTGCATGTGTTCGAGAATCTCCGGGAAAAGCCGGTCGATCGACGCTTGGTAACTGTCCAGAAATTCCTGCAAGCCAATCTGATCGCTAAAGTACTGCTGAGCGAGATCGACCCACTCCCGCACTGATGGCTGGTAATCTGCCACACCACGTGCCCGATAGTTTCCGGCGGTTGGCTTTTCCGTGTTGCCGATCAGCTTGAGCTGACTGAAGCGCTCGGCAATTTCCTCCGGAAGCTGGACATCCTTAACGATCGGCGGACCGGCGATGCCGCCATTTGGATTTTCCGGATCGACCCGGTTCTGAAGGTAAATCCCAAAGCCCTCAGGGCTTGTCAAGAACATCAGGAAATCGACTTCCAGATCGTTTTGCGTCTGCGTCTTGGCCGGAACGCTATAGAAGCCGATATTGACCTCAATCGTGCGGGCGGGGGCATCAACCTGATCCCCTTCCATCGTTGGGTTGTTAAACGAGCCGAGCTCAAAAACCGAGACATCCTGCCCAGGCAGCGGCGTAGCCTCCGGTTCACCCTCGGCAACTGCACCCGCCGGTGTGTATGTGCCCTCGGCAAGGCTGCGAATGTCCTTCTCGAACGTGGTGAGGAGCGCCGCTACATCAAGTCGGATCGCCGCCTGCTGGGTCAGGAAGAGCGGATACGCGTCGGTTGTCCCGATCCAGCCGGGCGGGGTGCAATGGTCGCTGAACTCCTTGAAATTCGTGTACAGCGCCTGGAATGGCGGGCCGTTGACAGCCTGTTGATGATCGCGGAGAGCGATCATTTGACGCTGGGTGTTGAAGGTCACCCGTGTCGCATCGTCATTGTGGGGATCGGATGGATCATATTCCCAGACGTCGTCAATGCCTTCCCGAAAATTCCAGTCTCCCGGCTGGGCACGCACCAACGGCGCTTCATCGCGAGTGAACTGATCAAGATACATGCGCGCCAGCCACCCGAACCGAAGCTCCCAGAAGGAACGGAAGTCACCTTCGATAGCAACCGGGATATAACCAGCCTCACGAAGCCTGTGGCACCAATCGAGAAACTGGTCCCACGTCGGCTGATTCTTTTCGGTGTTGGCGAGCGCCTGGGCCTCCTCCAGAATGCCGGCGTTCGCGAACGCGGTGGCGTTGTAGAACCACAGCACCTGGACCGTCTCCAGGTTAAGCAGGTACATCTCGCCTGATACGGGATCCCGCATATTGGCGACCGATATCTCATCCATCGAGTCGCGCCATGGAGCGCCCGTATACGGGTTGGTGCGATCCAGGTACGCGGAGAGATCGACGAACTTGTCGGCCTGGATCAGGTCTGCGACGACATTGCCGTTAACCAGCGATGCCTCCGGCACCCCGGAAGCGAACTGTGATCGGATAAATTCCTGGTAGCCCTCTGTAGGTTTCAGCTCGACACGGACATCAACACCGGGATGCTTCTCCATGTAGGCATCGGCCAGCGCCTGGAATGTCTGCGTGTCGTTCCCCTGGAAGGCGATGATGATGGTCCCGCTCAATTCACCTTCGCTTGCTGCACCAGGGGTGGACTCAGCTTCGATCTCGACCAGGCCATCTGATGCGGGCGTCGGTGTCCCCGATTGGGCGAGCGTCCCGCCGCGAACGCCCAGAGCCTGGGTGAGTGCCGCTGCCGCGGCGCCCGCGCGAACGACTTGCCGCCTGGTGAGGTTCTCGTCCTGAAGGCGTACCATTGCTTCCCCCTGTCACACAGTTACACGAATACTCAACGGCCTCAGCTCGCGCCAGATGCCGCCGCCAAGGTTTTCCCCAATTGACGTCACCGGCAAGGTTCCCTGGCGGACGGATCGCGTAGAAACCGCACGCCTGGGTGCGCGGAACGGCTGTGACTCTTAGATGGACCTCAGATGGCCCGATGCTAGCAACGGAACGATACGTTGTCAAGCTCGGCCGTGGACGAGCTTGCTGGGCGGGCGTCATGGTCTGCATGGAACGAAGTCGGGGCCAAACATTGTCGGCGGTGGGTTTGCCATTGACGATGGTCGAGGTTCGTGGTGGAGCGGGCATCAACACCCTGTTCAATCACCGAGAACATCGCGGCGGGATGGTCGGCACTCCAGCACCGCAACTCGGCGGCGAACGCCACCATCCCAGGGCCGGTTCGAGACACATCATCCGGCACAGCATGCACTCCTCATGGATCGCGCGACTCGGGCGCTCAGCTCACCCAGGCCCGCTCCGCAGTTACGCAGAACCCTGTGTCACAGCACTCGCCTTCGCCGTTGACGCTAAATCTGGATGCTGTTAGTATCCTTGGTAATCGATAATAGTTTATTGGTCTTGGCCCGTGGACCCAACCAGTTCGTGGAGCCTGCAGGACGAAAGGGGTGGTACATACCATCGATCCCCTCTACGCGCCATCCGGCTGCTGGCGTGGTTCTCGAAGTCCCACTTCGACCCCCTGCATGTTTTCGTGACCGCTTCTTTCATTAAGGAAGGACTGACTCATGGCCGACAATCGCAAACAGACTCCAATGCCATCGTTCAGCAACGCTCGAATCTCGCGTCGAGGACTGGTGGCTGGAGCTGGGGCCCTTGGGATGGCCAGTGCCCTGCACATCCCCTCGGTTGCCGCCCGTCAGGACCAACAGTTCAGTGGCAAGATCCGGTTCCAGGCGGGTCACTACACTCCGTCGGAGTCCATGGAGAAGTCGGCCAACAACCCGGTCCCCATCCAGGCGATGCAGGATGCGGTAGACACCTATCGTCAACTCCATCCAGACGTGGAAGTCGAGTTCGTGCGTATTCCCGAGGGAACCGACGCGCGTGTCTGGACCGTTACCCAGCTTACCGGTGGCAATGCCCCGGACATCGTCTGGACGC
>JAUJLY010000226.1 GCA_030447145.1 Thermomicrobiales bacterium | reverse complement strand
GGCAGTCACATTGACGGCAACGGTGTATGGGCCCGCTCCGCATAGGATGAAGTCCGCCTCGAAGATCAGAGGGCAACGGGACACATGAGCCACACGAGCAGACAAGGATCAGAGAGCAACGCAGCGGCTCCTGAGGCGCCCTCCCATATGTCGCACGTCCCGATTGCCCTGGTGTTTGCCGTCTTCCTCCTGGCGATGTTCGTCATCCCGACGTTCAAAAATGTGCCCGTGGGGGATGACTGGGTTTACACGCGGTCAGTCGAGGTGCTGGTGAAAGACGGGCGCCTCGAGATCCTTGATCTCTCGGTCGTCACCCTCGTCTTCCAGGTGCTCTGGGGCGCGCTCTTTTCCGCCTTCGAGGTGTCGTTCGTTTCTACCCGGCTCTCGACGATCACCCTCGTCCTGTTGAGCACCGCCACACTGTACACGCTCTGCCGGGACATGCGGATCTCTCCGCAGCGCTCCGCGCTAGGTGCAGCGATCTACCTCTTCAATCCCCTCACCTTCGGCCTCGCCTTCACCTTCATGACAGACCCGCACTTCACCGCGCTGTTGGTGATATCAACATGGCTCTATGTTCGTGGATTGCGCCCTGCACAGTACAGCCCACGCACGGTGCTGTTCGCGTCGGCGATTGCGGCGCTCACCTTCCTCGTCAGGCAACAGGGCATCCTCATCCCGGCGGCGGTGGGCCTCTATCTCCTCTTCACATCCCGATGGAAACCAAATGCTGCAGGGGCGAGGTTGGCAGGGATTGTCGGAGGTATACCTGCGCTTGCGGTCGTTCTCTACTATGCATGGCTCTTCCTCATCCATGGAGCGCCAGAGCAACAAGGCGCATTTCTGGATGAGATGATTGATGCCGGTGCTCGAGAATCGCGCATCCTGGTCAGCCGAATGACCTACATTGCACTCGCCTACATCGGTGTCTTTGTTTTCCCGATCGCACTTGGGACAGTACCAGTGCTGCGCTCCCTGCGCATGCCACGGTCATGGACCGGGCGACTGATCACGGGAATCTGGTTGGTGACATTGATCGTTGGCGCGATCATTTTCACCCAGGCGGGGCGGCACATGCCCTATATCCCGCAGTACGCCAGTCCCCAAGGGATCGGACCTACCGATCTCTACGGCGGACGGCCCTGGCTACTGGAGGGCAACGTGGTGTCATGGCTCAGTTGGGTTGCCGTGATCTCCTCAGCGGTCTTCATTTTGCTCATTGCCACCCGCCTGGTCGAACGCGCAACACCTGAGCGCGCCAGCGCCTCGTTGCTCTGCATGATCGGGTCCTGGCAGTTCATAGGCGCCCTGCCGCCGTCCTTCCATTTCCGGAACTGGATCATCTCGGTCGATCGTTACATGCTGCCCCTGGTGCCGATCAGCGTCGTCCTCCTGCTTTGGGCACTGAATGACCGGCGTCTCATCTTGCCAATCGCCTGGATTGCGACGGCCCTCATTGCGGCATTCTCGATCATCGGCACGCGAGACTTCCTTGTTTTCCAGGGGGCAACCTGGGAGATGGCTCACGAAGCCGTTGAGTCAGGTGTTCCCCTTGTGCAGCTCGACGCGGGCGCGAGTTGGGATGGCTATTACCTCTACGACTACTCGATCGAACATGGCATTGACCAGCGCACACCAGGTGGTCCCTGGTGGACCGATCTCTTTGGTCCGGCAACGGACTCAACGTATGTCGTCTCGACGCGTGTGCTTCCTGAGCACACAGTCATCAAACAAGATGCGTTTTCATCCTGGATGGATGACGATACGCGAACCATGTATCTTCTGCGAAAGGCAGATTCGCCAAGGGAACCGTGATGCTTACGGTTTTCCCTGCACATCAAGGGTCGCCGTCACGGTCATCAGAAGGACATCTGCTTCATGTGGAACGGGCGCACTGTATCTGTCGTACTCGGCACGTATGCCGAGAAGGACTCCATTCAAGGCGTTATCAACGGCTTCCTCGCCACAGGCTTGGTGGATGAGGTCGTCGTTGTCAACAATAATGCCGAGCCAGGTACCAGGGAAGAAGTCGAGCAAACCGAAGCGCGTCAGGTTTTCGAATCGAAGCAGGGTTACGGCTATTCCTATCGGCGGGGCCTTGCGGAAGCGACAGGAGACCTTCTGATCCTTGCGGAGCCGGACGGTACCTTCCTGCCCCGGGACGCCGTCAAGCTCCTGACCTACTCCGATGATTGTGACGCCGTCTTCGGGACCCGGACCACGCGCGAGATGATCTGGAGCGGCGCCAACATGGGCACGTTCCTCAGATGGGGAAACTGGGCTGTTGCCAAGCTGGTAGAAGTCCTCTTCAACACCAGTCATCTGAGCGATGTCGGTTGCACCTACCGGCTCCTGACACGAGACACGCTGGAGAAGATTCAGCCGAAGTTCACCGTTGGTGGAAGTCACTTTGGCCCGGAGCTGATGCTGCTGGTTATCACGTCAGGCGCCCGCGTCGTCGAAGTACCCGTCAACTACCTCCCGCGGGTCGGTGAGTCCTCCGTCACGGGCGATCTTCGCAAGGCCGTCAAGCTTGGATTTCAGATGATAGGCTTCATCCTGAGGTTCCGGCTAAGAATGGCCCGCGGCGGACGCATTAGGGCCGCCCCAAGGATGCTTGATGGAGACTGATCAGTGAAGAGAACGCTGAGTCCGGTGGCGCCGACCGCACCGAGGCCAAAGACGACCGGTGAACATGGGCAGACCGACTTTGACGCCGTGGCCGATGAATATGACGAGAGCCTCCCGGTTCATGTCATGGAGCATTACATTGACAAGCGGACGGCGTTCGTGCGTGAGCACGTCCTGAGCGGTAGCAAGATCCTGGATGTCGGCTGCGGGACCGGGGTCCTGGCGGAGCGTCTGCTCCATCAGGGTTATGACGTTACCGGGGCGGATCCCTTCGCCGCCATGCTGCATCATATGGCAAAGCGAGATTCGAGACTGAAGACGGTTCACGCGCCGGGACAGGACCTGCCGTTCGACGACGGAACGTTTGATTTCACCTACTGTGTCGCGGTGATGCATCACGTCGCTGATCCGCAGGATGTCCGCGACACCTTGGTCGAAATGTGCCGCGTCACAAGACCGGGCGGGATGGTGCTTGTGTGGGATCACAATCCCCGGAATCCCTATTGGCCCATCCTCATGAAGCGAGTTCCCCAGGACACGGGTGCCGAGCGCCTGGTTCCGGAGCAGGAGATTCTGGACGGCCTGAAGGCGGGCAACGCCACACCCATCGAGGCGAAGCCACTGGGTATGGTGCCTGACTTCACCCCGAAAATTCTGATGGCCCCTGTCGCGCTACTGGAGCGTATCGTCGAGCAGATTCCAGTTGTCAACAGGCTCTGCGCTCACAATGTCATACTCGCCCGCAAAAATGTCTAGTTCCCCGTATACGGACGTCCAGACGCTGACGAAGTATCCCGTGCTTCCGACCGCCGCTCTCCGCCAGGAGCATAGCCGGAGCCGCAGGATCGACATCGTGATGATGGCGCTCTTGTTCCTGATTGCGATGGCGACCCATTTGAGCGGCGTGAACTCTACGCCCTTTCACAAGGATGAGAGTCGATGGCTAAACCGTGCCCATTATTTTACTGACCTGGCCGACCCTTTTGGCCCAACCTGGAACGACCAGTTCCTGAGTCGGGGACAGCCGCCCGTCGGCTCTTACATGATGGGAATCGGACTGCTCGTTCAGGGGCGCGACCTCAACACCAACGATGCCTATGACTTCCGCCGCAGTGACGATTTCAACCGCTCGCTTGGTACTCTGCCCGAACGGGGCGACCTGCTTGCCGGACGCCGTTGGAACTCCTTCCTTGGCGCCGTTGCCGTAACGGTGGTCTACCTGGTCGTTCGGCAACTTACGAATCCAGTTGGCGGAGTGGTTGGCGCGCTTTTTCTCATTGCCAATCCCTTACAGTTGTGGCACAACCGTCTCGCACTGGCTGATACGACGCTTACGCTGACCTTGGCCCTCCTTATGCTCTGCGTCATCCAGCTTATGCGGAGACCGGGCTGGGGATGGGCCATCGCTACTGGTGTCCTGATCGGCATCGGCGGCGCGAACAAGTTCACACCGCTCGCTCTCGTCGTTCCCCTGGCTGGGATTGGCGCCCTGTTGCTCCTTCGGGGCTGGCGGGATGGTCGCATGCTCAGGAGCGCCAGCCCCCATGGCATACTCGGGCTTCCGTCATTTCGTGAGCTCGGCTGGATGCTTCTGTCGACCCCGATCACTGCCATGGCGACGTTCGTACTGATCTATCCCTATCTGTGGCCAAACCCGATAGGCCGCATGTTAGCCTTGATCCGCTTCCGTCAGGAAGAGATGGCGAACCAGTACCGGCTTTTTCCCCGGTTTCGCACGGATACGCCACTCGACGCGCTGGACCGAACCATCCATGCGCTGGGTCAGACCTGGAGCTCCACCAAAGAATTTCTTACCACCATCGGGTTACCGGCATTGGGGGATCGCCTCTCCATGCTGGACGTTGTGCTTGCGACCATCGGCATCCTGCTCCTGCTCGGCGTCGGCCTCAGGAAGGGTCTCCGCAGTGCCGAGCTTGCGATCGTGGGGCTCGTTATCTTCCAGACCGCGACGATCATCATGACTATGCGAGTAGACTTTGAACGCTACTATCTCCCTATTTTGCTGGGCATGGTTGTCGCCATCGGCTACAGCGTGGGATACGCCGTCTACGGGGTCCAGAAACTTGTTACACGTAATGATTCGCCCGCAGCCGACACTTCACGACCGTAATGCGGATGCCGGGAGTGGAGACAGGATTCGCCGAGTGCGAACGCCTGGCCATCAATACTGGAGGATGAGGGGAAGCGCCTTACTGACCGTGCTGATGCTCTACCTCCTTCTGCCTGGTGTTCCGGAGTTCACGGCAGCACAAGCGCAGCCAGACCCACCACCGGAGACGCTTCCCTACTTTTACGACCCTTCCGATGTCTTCCCTGAAGACCAACAGGTGACCCTTACCCGTGACTCCCGGTTGATGCAGCGATCCGGCATCCCCAGCGTTGTCTATGTCCGCACCGCAACCGCTAATGAAGCCGAAAAAGAGTCCTCGCGTATCTTTGCGGACACGGTCCGGCGTGAATGGGATGTCGAATCCTCTCCAGGTGCCGACGACGGTCTGGTCATCCTCCTCTCTTTCGTTCCCGATAACCCGACAGCCAGCACTGCTGTTGCATCACTGGGCGCATCGACATTCGACGACTCGGGCCTCACACCCGAATACCTTCAGTCGGTGCTCGATCGGGATGTCAGCACGTTGCTCGATATGGAGTTTCCCTTCGAGGCAATGGTGTATGGGTTGAGGCAGATCCGTTATGGCAGCATTTACTTCCCGCCACCGCCCGATCCGCTCGAAGGCGGCGCAAAAACACTGCACGACGTCTTGCAATGGGTTGGACCAGCACTTGCAATTGGCACGGTCTCAGCGTTCGTAGCCCTGTCGCTTCGCCGGCACGCGGACCGGCTTAGCGCACCAAAGTTCATCTGGAAAACAGCCGGACTCACCGGCATGCTCCTGGTCATGCTCTCGGTGCTGTCGGTCATCGGCCGTAGCAGGGTCGGCATCGGCAGTGCCCTGATGAT
>JAUJLY010000225.1 GCA_030447145.1 Thermomicrobiales bacterium | reverse complement strand
CACTCTGAGCCGCAACGACAGCTCCCCTCCCGACGATCCGGGCGAACGCGACGATCAGGACTATCCGACACATAAGCACCTCCCTCACTGGACCTCGTGCGGGCAAATCCCGCACACCGCCTAACGCAGTCCTTGGGCCACGCACATGAGCAAGCGACACGGGTCCGGATACCACGGCGGCCATTGTGGTGCCTATCCCGCGCTCGTGCGAGGAATCACCGTAGCGCCCGATGGACGGGTGGAGGTGGGCGTGCCTCGCCTTCGTGCCGGGGCGCACCTGGGCCTACCCGCACCGCAGCTACTTCCCCATATGAAGTATTCTGTAAATTGTGGGGTCTGGACGCGCCAAACGGCACGAAAGTCGCATAAGCTCTATCCATATAGTATTGGCACGATGGTTGCTTCGATGTTTAGTGACCGCATGGACCCGCACAGTCGTTGCATAAAGGCGTTATTTGGTCCGGGAGTGGTGCTATGACCGAATGGTCTTTCGTTCGGACCATGCACCTGTTGACCATCGGTCTGGTCGCCCCGTCCGCATCCCAACTGACACCTATCAGGAGAACACCATATTATGGCCACCATTCGAGAGGGTCTTGCATCCGCTGCTGCAGGTGCGCGCCACCATCCTGGCGGTGATGACGGTCAGGAGCTGCCGCCTGGAAGCACCCGCAAGCGTCGGGTGTTCGAGAACGTGATCGAGGCGCTCGGTGACACGCCGCTGGTGCGGCTGAACAGCATCACGAAAGGCGTCCGCACGCCCATCTACGCCAAGATGGAGATGCTGAACCCGGGCGGTTCGATCAAGGACCGCATCGGTATTCGCATGATCGAGGAAGCCGAGCGTCGTGGGTGGCTGCGTCCGGGCGGGACGATCATTGAGCCGACCTCCGGCAACACTGGCGTCGGCCTGGCGATGGCCGCTGCCGTTCGTGGCTATCACTGCATCTTCGTGATGCCCGACAAGGTCTCGGCAGAGAAGGTACACCTCCTGCGAGCGTATGGTGCCGAGGTTGTGACTACACCTACTTCCGTCGAGCGCGATTCGCCCGAGAGCTACTACTCCGTCGCCGATCGCCTCACGCGCGAGGTTCCCAACTCCTTCCAGCCAAACCAGTATTTCAACCCGATGAACCCGAAGACGCACTACCTCGGAACAGGCCCGGAGATCTGGGAGCAGACCGAGGGCAAGATCACACATTTCGTGGCGGGCGTCGGCACCGGTGGCACAATCTCCGGCATCGGGCGCTACCTGAAGGAGCAGAATCCGGACATCAGGATCGTCGGCGCAGATCCCGAAGGCTCCATCTACACATCCCCGATCATTCATCAGTACAAGGTCGAGGGCGTTGGCGAGGATTTCTGGCCAGGGACATTCGATCGCAAGATGGTCGATGAGTGGATCCAGGTCACCGACATCCAGTCGTTCCTGATGGCGCGGCGGATGACCCGTGAGGAAGGCATCCTCGTTGGTGGCTCGACCGGGCTCGCGGTCCATGCAGCGGTCGAGCTCGGCAAGCAGGTAGATGATCCGGAGGCGCTCATCGTGGTAGTGCTGCCGGATAGCGGTCGCGGCTACCTCTCGAAGATTTACAACGACGACTGGATGCGGGAGAACGGCTACATCTCCCGGTTCACCTCACCCTCACGGATGGGCAACCTGGTCGACAGCCGGACCGGCCGGGTGCCGCATGTGGTCGCGGTTGGATGCCATCAGTCGGTGGCCTCGGCGATCGAACTACTTCGCGAGTACGATGTCAGTCAGCTACCCGTTGTGCGGGGCACGAGTCCGGTCACCAACAATCCGGAGGACTGTGTCGGGCCGGATCCAGGTGAGCCGATCGAGGTTCACGGTATTGTCGGCTCGCTGCAGGAGCGGACGTTGCTCGACCATGTCTTCCGCAACCCGGACGTGCTTGGCGACACGGTGAGCTCCATCATGGACGCGCCATTCTCTCTGGTCGATGCCAACGAGGAGATCGAGCGGGTCATTCCGGTCCTCGCCTCGAATTCACCGGCCGTCCTGGTCCAGCGGGAAGGCCTCCTCATTGGCGTGATTACCCGCGCCGACATCCTGGAGTACGTTGCCGATCACCGTTCCTCGCACTGATGGATGGGGCGCAGGAAGGGCCTCTGGGATCGTCTGGACCACCTCTGGCGAGCCGGCCCGGCGGATGAAGCGGATGTGACGATTGAAAACTGTAGAGACCGCACGTAGGGAACGACGCGGTGTTTGAAATGGGGGGAGAACTCCCTGAGCGATGGAGATTGACACTAGATGACACACGATACCAACGACATGACGCAGCCCGACTGGAGCGATGCCCGGTTCGAGACTCGGGCGATCCATGCCGGGCAGGAGCCGGACCCCGCCACGGGAGCGGTGATCACCCCGGTCTACCTCACAAGTACCTACTGTCAGGAGGCGATCGGTGTCTTCAAGGGGTACGAGTATTCCCGGACGGATAACCCAACCCGTACCGCCCTGCAGGAGGCGCTCGCCTCGCTTGAAGGCGGCGCATGGGCGCTCAGCTACGCCAGTGGCTTAGCGGCGACCCAGAACCTCGCGTACCTCCTACGGCCGGGCGACCACGTGCTGCTCTCGAACGATACATACGGTGGCACCTATCGTCTCTTCGCGAAGGTCCTTGGCAATTACGGCATCGAAATGACGATGACCGACCTCGCTGATCTCGACGCCGTCCGGGCTGCCATGCAGCGGAACACGAAGATGGTCTGGGTCGAGACGCCGACGAATCCCTACCTGCGGATCGTCGACATCGCCGGGATCGCGGAGATTGTCTCCGGGACCGGGGCGTGGCTTGTCGTCGACAACACATTCGCCTCTCCTTATCTCCAGACCCCGCTCGATCACGGGGCGGATTTCGTCCTCCACAGCATGACGAAATACCTCGGCGGTCACTCCGATGTCGTCGCCGGTGCCGTGATCGGCAACGATCCGGAGGCATTCGAGACACTCAAATTCCACCAGAACGCGGCGGGCGCCGTGCCCGGTCCATTCGATGCCTGGCTGATCCTTCGCGGCATCAAGACACTCGGGGTCCGGATGCGAGAGCACAGCGCGAATGCCCGTCGTGTTGCGGCCTTCCTCCAGGATCATCCCTCCGTGGCGAAGGTCTACTATCCTGGCCTGCCGGAGCATCCGGGGCACGAGGTTGCCGCCAGGCAGATGCGTGACTTCTCGGGCATGGTCTCGTTCACCGTCAACGGCTCCTACGAAGACGCCGCAGGGATCGTTGAATCTACCCGGGTCTTCTCGCTCGCCGAGAGCCTGGGCGGCGTTGAGTCGCTGGTCGAGCACCCGGGCAGGATGACGCATGCAAGCGTCGCCGGCACCGATGCCGAGGTCGAGGACACGTTGATCCGGCTCTCGGTGGGCATCGAGCACATTGATGACATCATCGCCGATTTGGAGCAGGCGATGGGCCAGGGTGTCCGCGTTCCAACAGTGTCAGCGACGACGGCTCGATAATCAGGAGACGAGGACAGATAGAGCCCCGGGCTGGGAAATCGGTCCGGGGCTTTTTCGTGAGATCTCGAGAGGCTGATCCGCATCTGGAGGGTCATCGCTCCGCAAAGGGAGTCCAGTTACCCGAAACGTTGGGGCAACGCTCGCGTGTCGAGCTTCCCTCCTCACCGGTTCAAAGGTCAGGTCGTCTATTCTGAGTCCTGCTCTCGTTGAAAACCGAACTCCAGCACCCGCTCGAGTGCCCGCATAAGGGCGACATCTCGATCGTGATACCCGTTGTCAGAGACGATTTTGAGGGAGCGTGGGATGTCCTCGGCACATTCCACCAGGCATTCGATGCGCAGTAATACATCCTCGCGGGTGTTGCGTTCCTGCGCTACACGCCATCCATAGCTGTTGAGCTCCAACTCAAAGGCGCGATCTTCCCACTCAACACCATGCGCGGTAAGAAACGCTTCTAGTTCCCGGAGAGAGCGTCGGGACATCCCCCTTCCTCCTGACGTTCATGGACAACCGCTCGATATGATGTCCTCTTGATGCCAGAATGGCAATGCTTGGTGACAGCTACGATGACATCCTCCTCGTTCGCTTCCCCTCGATCAGGTGAGGCAACCTACGGGCAGGCCCGACACACCTTGAGAGGTGTGCGTTCCCTGAAGAGGACAAGGAATATGCCTCGGCCGTAACCCGTGCAATCGTCAATGCTGCCTGGTGCCAACGGGAACCGGTCGGTACTATCGACGATCGGGATGCACGGGTTCTTGTGCCTGTATGTGCTTCGTGATACGCTCTGATTGGGCCCAAAACAACACGCCATTTTGATCGTCAGCACGGAGTGCCGTCTCTCGATCCCCACTTTCACGGTGTACTTGCCGAGCGCGTCCTCGACTCGGCAAACGCCTGGTGTGGGAGAAACAGAGCGGCGACACAACCGCAGTCGGTGGCTAATGGTGGTGGAGTGGCGTACCAGATCGATGTGTTGTACCAGCTCAATGGGAGGATTCATGCCCAACCGTGACGAGCACCGGTCCAGACCGGACCGAGAGGAAAAGGTCCCTCAGACGAAGCCGATACCAGGGGGCGATCCAGAGTTCAAGCAGTGGGTGGAGAAGCGACCGAAGCCGGACCCCAACGATCCAGAGAAGGGAAATCGTCCACCACCTGATCCACGCAACGACCAGACAGAACCCAATGAACCCGGCACCACCGAACCAGAGTAGATTTAGCATGGCGATCAGCTACCTCCACTGCTATGTTAATAGTCGCCCAAACGTTGATTGGAGCACGTGCGGTCAGACGGCAACTGCCACGATCACCGACTACTGGAGGCGAAACCCCTATGGGCTTCCCCGCGATACGCGGGATTGGTACAACGGACTCTACTACTGGAACGACGGCCGGGCCATTGATGCGATCAAGGCAGGGGGCTTTGGCCCAGACGTCGCCTTTGGGTTGGGCACGACGGGCGGGCGGATCCGGGACGCCCTACGTAGCTATGGTCTCAACGCTAATGTGGGTCACTCCGGGGCCTTCTTTTGGGGCTGGGAGAACCAGTGGAGTGCGCTCCGCAACTACTTGGCCTATAACCGACCGGTTCCGGTCATTCTTGACCTTGGGTTGATGGGCGGCCCGGCCTGGTCTCATCATTGGGCGATTGCATATCGGTACGCCAACGGTCGTGTGTATCTCGGCGCCTGCCCGTGGAACAGTTCGCCGACGGAGAGTCAGTTCCTGAGCGCGTGGCGGTGCCGTGCCTTACCCTATGGCTTCAACCACTGCGGTGTGTACGTCTGATCCGCTTCCATAAAAACCATGGGAGGAATTCCCCGGTTGCCGGGCGATACAGAATTTCTTTTGCAAATGTGAGCCATATGTCCGTAAGCTGCGTCCACGCCGATTGACAATGGCCGGGCTGATGGGGATGATGGAGGTCTGTTTACAGATTGTGGTCATATCCCCGGAACAATCATGCGAGATGATCCCTCTGCTCCGGTGACGCCATTGTCATCGATCCATTTGGTGCGCTTGGCGACACAAATTGGATCGATGCTGCCCGGCACTCCAGGGGCTCTCGTTGGGCGCGAACGGGACATTGAGACCCTGCTTTACCTCTTAGGAACGCCGGAGGTGCGA
>JAUJLY010000224.1 GCA_030447145.1 Thermomicrobiales bacterium | reverse complement strand
CCTTGTTCTGCTTCACGAAGTTGTAATAGGTTTGCTGGGCGCTCAGGGTTGGCGCAAATCCCCATGGCCCTCCCTCGCCGTCTGCTGTCAACTGTTGGGCAGCTTGATACACGTCATCCCACGTCCAGTCGGCTGTGGGATACTCGACGCCCGCCGCATCGAATAACTCGGTGTTGTAAAAGAGCGCGATGGTGTCGAAGTCCCGTGGGATGCCGTAAAGAACGCCGTCGTAGGAGTAGGCCTCGATAAGAGCGTCGGGATACAGTCCAGGGTCGATCCCCGTAGTTCCCCCAGCAGCGATGATCGGCTCAATGGGCAGCAGTGCACCTTGTGAAGCGAACACCGGCAGGTTAGCCGTGTTCGACCAGAACACGTCATAGATCGATCCTCCCGCGATGCCGGTCTGCAGCTTGGTCCAGTAGTCGTCGAAGGGCACGACCTGAGGCTCTACCGTGATATTGGGGAACTCTTCGTTGAACGCTGCAATCTGGTCTTCCACAGCAGGTCGTTGGGAGGCGTCCCAGAAGCCGTAAGTGAGCCTAACTTCTTCCCCGCCATATCCTGTGTCTTGCAAAGCCGCCCGCGTGACTCCTGGGATGCTTGCAAGTCCGCACGCAGAAAGACCAACCGCACCCGCCCGTACCGCATTGCGCCGACTGAGTCGCTTGGCGGCCAGGGAGGACAGCTGAGAAAAGTCGTGTCGGGTGTTGCTCATGGTGCTATCTCCATTACTCCAACTGCGAGGACAACCTAAGGGTCTTGAAACGAGGGGCGACTCTCCTTTCTTCGCGAAACGCTGGCGGCTCGACCAATCCTGTGCGCCTAGGTGCTACACCATACGCACCGCCACGCGCTTACCTTCCATGGCTTCAACGAAATCATTGGGCACGCCGTTGTCGGTAATGAGGGTACCGACCATCGATACTGGTGCCACGAACGCGGGTGCCACTCTGCCGCACTTGGTATGGTCGGCGACGATGACGACTTCCCCGCCCATTTTCAGAATGGCGCGGTCAGTCAGGGTTTCAGGCAGGTAATCGTTCATCAATCCGTGTTCCGGGTGAATTGCTCGTATACCCATGATGACTCTTGTCGCTCGCATTTCCTGCAGCGCCTGCTCGACTGGATGCCCAATGAACGACAGCTCCGATTTGCGCAGCATCCCACCAAGCGCGATCACCATAACGTCGGTTGCGGGAATAAGCGCTTTGATTACCAGCATGCTGTTCGTCAAAATTGTGAGATCCCGCCGGTTGATGAGATTGCGGGCGACTTCGAGTGTCGTGGTCCCACTCCCAAGGAAGACCGTTTCTCCATCTGTCACCACGTTCGCAGCCGCCTTGCCAATGCGGCTCTTCTCAGCGCGCTGGTCCATTTGCCGGTGCAGGGCAGGGAGTTCCCGAGGGGAACGTTGAAGGGCGAGCGCTCCACCACGGAATCGAGCCACCTCCCCCTGATCTGAGAGAGCGCCAATTGCCCGCCGAGCGGTCGCTGCGCTGACGTTGAAGCGCTCAGCGATCGCGTCGACGGTGGTTCGCTGCTCTTGCTCGATGAATGAGCGAATCTGATCGATCCTGCTCGATTCTATAGCTCTATGTCGCATTTACCGCTCAGCCTAGCGCCCGGAGGCGATCTAATCTGATCGATTCCTGTCAAATTTTGATTCGTGGTGCTCAGATTAGTACTGTGAGGATTTTCTGTCAACCCCTATCCTTGCGAGACGCAGATGTCAGGCCTGCTCCTTTGGACGGGGAGGATGCTGTAGGCGAGGGCGACAGAGCGAGTTGCTCTGCCACGTTTGACGGATGACCGAGGAGACAGAGGATGCCAATCGCGTCGACCGATAATCTGCTTGTCCAAGCACAACATGAGCGTTATGGAGTCGGAGCATTCAACGTCATTAGCCTGGAACATGCGCAGGCGATCGTAATCGCCGCAGAGCGCGAACGTTCTCCGGTAATCCTGCAACTGAGCCAGAATGCAATAGCGTACCACCTGGGAGCAATCGGACCAGTTGGGTCCGCCTGCATCAGCTTAGCGACATCCGCCGAGGTTCCGGTCGCGGTCCATCTTGATCATGCGACAACATGGGAGTTGTGTGAGGAGGCGCTCGACTTGGGGTTCAGTTCAGTGATGTTTGATGCATCGCTCATGTCGCTCGACGCCAACGCGGAGGCGACGGCAGCGATTGCAGCTCGCGTGCATGCCCGGCGGTGCTCAATCGAAGCGGAACTCGGGGTCGTGGGCGGCAAAGAGGGTGCCACATCCTCTGAGGAGGGAAAAACTGATCCGGCACTTGCACAGTGGTACGTCGGGGCCACGGGTGTCGATGCCATCGCCGTTGCGGTCGGTAGCTCCCACTACATGGTTGATAAGACCGCAGTCCTTGACCTCGAACTCATCACTAGGCTGCGTGAAGCCCTTGAAATTCCGCTCGTCTTGCACGGCTCGTCAGGGGTACCAGACGATGATATACGAGAAGCCGTCCGTCGCGGGATCGTCAAGGTCAATACTGCCACTGAATTGAACAAAGCCTTTACACGTGCGGTTCGAGACTTCCTGTCCGGCGATGCCAATGTTGTCGATCCGAGGAAGTACCTGCACGCGGCACGGGAGTCCGTAGTAGCGGCCGTGCGCTCGCGTTTGAAGATTCTCGGTAGCGCGGGACGAGCATGAGGCCAACGA
This sequence comes from Thermomicrobiales bacterium, assembly GCA_030447145.1. Classification (GTDB taxonomy): domain Bacteria; phylum Chloroflexota; class Chloroflexia; order Thermomicrobiales; family UBA6265; genus UBA6265. The sequence goes on along the minus strand of JAUJLY010000224.1, from coordinate 2,939 downwards.
GGAGTGTCCGTTCACTAGTCCCATGTCTGGGATTCAGGTCCAACTGGTTCTCCCCATTCATCTCCGCCCACTCGGTCTCGTAGGAAGGAGCAGACTGCGTTCGGCGAGGGATACTCCCTTTGGCCCGTCTGGGATACGACGATCGCCGCCATCGCCCCGGCAAATTCGAGTCGTTGGCGAGGTGGCAATCCCCTGCGCCGCGCGTACAAGTATCCAACGTCGAAGACGTCGCCTGCACCGATGGTGTTGACGGCGTCGATCGCGAATGCGGGGACCTCGATCCATTCGCTGGCGGTGACGTAGCAGGCACCGGCTGCCCCGCGCTTGATCACCAGTTCGCCCGCCAGGCCAGCGACCTCACGAGCTGCATCGCGCCACCCGTCACGACCGGCCAGTTGGCTAAGCTCCTGAGCGTTCGGCATGTAGATGTCGACTACCTCCAACAGATCGAGGGTCTCTCGACGCACGCGATCACCCCAGCCGGAAGGGTCCCAGCTCGGATCAAACGCGACAATCTGCCGGCGTCGCTGCGCAGTCTGCGCGTACTCACGGATGTCAGCTGGACCGAGTCGGGGCAGAAGATAGCTCCCACAGATGAACATCTCATCACAACTTGCGATCTCGTCATCATGACGCAGCACGACTTCCATACCCATATCCGCGTGCGCGCCGAGGGTGGACACGATGCTACGGGAGCCATCCGAGCCGATAAACACGATGCTCAGCGGTGTCTCTTGCCCGGTCATCACCTCCACGCTTCCAAGGGAGAGGTTTAGCCGCTCTCCCGTGTTGAGAAGGATCTGTCCAAACGCATCGTCGCCTATCGTTGAGACGGTGATCGTTTCCAGTCCCAGCCCGTTGCAGGCCAACAGCGCGTATCCCGCGGTGCCAGCGAGTTCGACGCGCGCCGAATCCACGATGTGCTCTTCGTCGGGCTTGGGGAAGCGATTCACCGGACTTACCCAGAGATCCACATTGAGGTTGCCGACAATTGCCAGCCGATTCGATGCATTCCTCATTGCCAGACTCTCACCGATTCATTCAGCCTAACAATAGTTGCCGGGTCGATCGTGCCAGGCGTCAGCTGCATCGCGGCGGCACTCCCAGTGGCAACAGCATTCCGCAGGGCAGCTTCGTTATCCATCCCGGCGAACCTTGCGTCGAGAAATCCCGCGATCATGGCGTCTCCCGAACCAACAGAGCTTCGCACGTCGACCCGTGCCGGGTCCGCGAAGATTTTCGCGTTGTGTGTCACCAAGGCGGCGCCCCGTTCGCCGAGGCTGAGCAGCACCATGGCATCAGTCTTCAGTACCGTTCCAATCAGCCCTTGAGCATATTCGGCCATCTCTTCGTCGCCAGCCTCATGTCCCATGAGCGCGGCCATTTCTGGTGCGTTGGGCTTGATGAGGTCGGGGTGCTGGGACAGTCCACGCTGGAATGCCCGACCGCTCGAGTCTAGAACGATATACGCAGAAGACTCACCGAGGCGCTGAATCGCCCGAGCATAGAAGTCATCGGGTAGCCCTGGGGGGAGACTGCCAGAGAAGACGACCACATCAGCATCCGCCGTAATCCTATTTAGCGATTCCAGGAAGCGCTCCCCGTCTTCCCGAGACACCTCGCAGCCCTGCTCTCGAATCTCCGTGACTTCACCCGACGTCTGTTCCACGATCGCCAAGGACACGCGCGACTCGCCAGGGACCGCGACGAAAGCACTCTGTATGCCGTCTTCGCGCAACGCCTCTTCAATGTATTGTCCAGACCGCCCCCCGACGAAACCAGTTGTAATCACTGAATGCCCGAGTGCGCACAGCACGCGCGCGACGTTATTACCTTTGCCACCCGGGACAGCGTACTTCTGTTCAACCCTGTTGACACCTCCCAGGTCCAACCGTTCCATCACATAGGTCGTATCGATTGAAGCATTCAGCGTCACCGTTACGCACTTCATTTCCGTGCTCCACGTGCATGGGAGTAGTACCTATGAGCGTCTCATCCGCCCATCCTACATGACACCGGTGAGTGGGCGTGTTCAATCCTGCATCCGAAACGGTTCCCTACGAGGACAAAGGCCCGATGTCGGCCGAGCAATTGGAGCGGATCCGCGAGCTGCTGGAAGGCCGCCCGTGGCGCTTTGCGAGGACGTCGCCGCGTAACCCGCATTGGTACACGCTCAGGCACGAGTGGCAGTATGTCGGGGATGCGGTCTTCGAGGAGGTTGTGACAGCCATACGCGAGCATGGCACCACGGTGATGTTCGATGAGTACCCTTATAGGCAGCTGCACGTCGGAGGACGGAGCTACTGGACGTTTTCCGGCAGCACCATGCAGGAAGTAAAGCTGATCAAGCGGAAGCGGCTGCCGGATGGCGTACAGCTCGCGTTGGCCACAGGAGAGCGGGAAAGGGACACTGTCTAGAACGCGTCAGGATCGCGCACAGCGAACGGAAGCACCGTGACACGAGGATGCGGCTGGTTAATAAGATGCTAATAGGCACTGCCTTTAGCCGTGACGATAAAGTTGCTGCAGTTGACGTCTCTTCGTGGTTCAAACGCCATGCGATCGCCGTCCCCAGTGTCGTAGGGACCCAATCCGACAATGTTCTGATCAATGTCTAGAATCGACCCATCGTCGGCGAAGCAGGCACTGTAGGCCCATACGCTAGCGAATGCGTAGTCCCATGGATTGGTGAACTCAGCGAGAATGGCATCGCCCTGGATCGTGGCGCTCTCCACACGCAAAGGCAGGCCGTGACCTTCTCCTGCGGCAAATTTCGGCTCGAAGTCAATCCGGGCTTAAAAGGCAAATTCGGACACCATTTCTCCGTCGGCCAACAATTGGACGAGGGCATGGCCACCAGGAGAACTATGCTCGGGGCGATAAACTAGATTTCGGCGATGGCAGCTACCTCGCCGTCAGTGTCGAACAATGTAACGACG
>JAUJLY010000223.1 GCA_030447145.1 Thermomicrobiales bacterium | reverse complement strand
ATAGACGGTGACCGTCCTGGCTGTTAGGCGAGTCTAACGGTCTTTTCCGGCGCCGCGCAACGTGGGAAAACCTCCGCGTGTGGCACCGGTGGGCGACTTGACAAAAATAAACCTTATATATTAGCAGCGGTGATGGATAAGGTGCCAGTCCACCGGGCCACGAAGTGGCGCCGGAGAAACAGCGACCGGGCGCCGGACGGGAACCGCCGGAGTGGCGCACCGTATCTGCCGGGTGCTGCGATGACCACCACCCTTTCCATTCATGTTTTCCGCCGTGGGCTTCGCTACCGGGGCCCTGCGATCAGAGGTGATAACATTGAGCACAATCACGCGCGTCTATCGCTCCCGCATTCCAGCACCTCTGGCCGACGTCCTCGCGTGGCATGACAATCCCTGCGTCTTCGAGCGACTGACACCACCATGGAAGAAGGTTCAGGTGGTTGAGGCGCAAGGCAGTATTGCTCCTGGGGGCTCGAAGCATCTAAAAGTTTCGATAGCAGGTCCCCTGGAATTCTCGTGGAAACTCGTCCACGCTGAAATTCCGAACCAGACAGGCTTTGCTGACATCCAGGAGGAGGGTCCGTTTCGTTCCTGGAGACACGAGCACCGATTCCTTCCCGATGGGGAAGCGGACACAATGCTGGAGGACCGTCTGACGTACGACCTCCCCTTTGGCATCGCCGGGCGCTTCCTTGGCGGCAAACGCGTTGAGTCCGAGTTGGACCGACTCTTTCGGTTCCGTCATCGTCGCACACAGATCGACCTCAACCGACACTCCCACTTTACCGCGACCCGACCCCTTCGGATCGCAATCACGGGCTCCACCGGTCTTGTTGGTCGCCGGCTCGTCGCATTCCTGCGATCCGGTGGACACGAAGTATTGAGACTCGTGCGCCATCCAGCCGAGGTGAACGACGAGATTTTCTGGAACCCGGAAGAATCTCGGATCGATGCGGCATCGTTTGAAGGGCTGGATGCGGTGATCCACCTTGCAGGCGTTTCGATTGCCGGTGGGCGCTGGACGAGGTCGCGAAAGGCCGCAATCCTCTCCAGCCGGTTGGATGGAACGCATCTACTGGCTAAAACGCTGGCTCACCTCTCGCGGCCACCGCGCGTGTTCGTGTCCACCTCAGCGGTCGGATACTACGGGAGTGCCGACTCCGAAGTATTGACCGAGCGTTCGGCCCCTGGATCAGGCTTCCTGGCAGACGTCTGCAAAGGGTGGGAAGCGGCCGCACAGCCAGCCTCGGCGGCGGGCATCCGCGTTGTCCATCCCCGATTCGGCGTGGTGCTCGCCGCTGAAGGCGGATTGCTGCCACTTATTTCGCGTGTCTTTCAGCTTGGTGGGGGAGGCCCCCTCGGGAGCGGGGAACAATACATGAGTTGGATCGCGCTTGATGATTTGGTGGGTGTTCTCCTGCACGCAGTTACAGACGAGTCGTTGAAGGGTCCCGTCAACGCGGTTGCACCAGAGCCAGTCACCAACCGCGAGTTTTCGTCAACACTCGCCCGCGTGTTGCACCGGCCCGCATTCGTGCGCACGCCCGCGGCGGCTATGCGGCTTGCTGGCGGAGAACTTGCGGATGAACTCATACTCGCCAGCCAACGAGCGCTACCAGCAAAGTTGAGCGATCAAGGCTTTGAGTTCGCGTTTCCAACGCTGGAGGACGCACTGAGGCAAGAACTCGGCCGGTATGACGGTGCAGGTTCCTGGAGTCCTGCATTGAGTACGTCGAACGACCGAAGAGCTGCATAGTCTACGAGCAGACCATTGGACCGGCCCTTGGTGTATGGTGGTCCCAAAGGCGGCAGCCCGGACAGGAGCAACGCGCGTATGTCGATTTCCACCGGAACGGAGCGACGCAAGACCGACCACATCCGGATTAATCTGGAGGAACAAGTCGAGCCCCATGACGCTTCGACTGGCCTGGAACAGTACCGACTGGTTCACAATGCGTTGCCTGAGTTGAACCTCGACACCATCGACCTCTCTACCACCATCCTAGGGCATTTCCTCTCAGCGCCGATGCTCATTTCTTCGATGACAGGTGGAGTGGAAGAGGGCTGGCAAATTACCCGTCGCCTGGCGCAGGCGGCACAGCGGCTCGGCTGCGCCATCGGAGTGGGATCCCAGCGGGCGGCTATTGAGGACCCGGCGAGGTCACGGTTCTTCCAGGTGCGGGACGTTGCTCCCGATGTGCTTCTGTTGGCCAATCTTGGTGCCGTGCAACTGAACTATGGGTTCGGACCGGAGGAATGCCGTCGAGCCGTCGAGATGATCGGGGCGGATGCCTTGATCCTGCATCTTAACCCCATCCAGGAAGCCCTCCAGAGCGACGGGAATCGTGATTTTTCGGGCCTGATGAGCAAGATCGGAGAGGTTTGCAGGGCGCTTGAAGTGCCGGTCGTTGTCAAAGAGATCGGGTTCGGTATCTCCGTGGGTGTCGCCCGACGCCTGCAAGAGCAGGGGGTCGCAGCCATCGATGCAAGCGGCGCCGGAGGTACATCATGGAGCGCTGTCGAGCATTACCGGACTGCGGGTGCCATGTCAAGGCGAATCAGCAGCACATTTATCGACTGGGGTATACCGACCGCGGTGACTTTGCAGATGGCAAGGCGAGGCGCACCAGGAGTTCCGTTGATCGCCAGTGGTGGACTCCGGACAGGCGTTGACGCCGCCAAGGCTATCGCGCTGGGAGCAGACCTCGCCGGTTTCGCCGGGCCATTGCTCAGGGCTGCGGCGGTCAGTACGGAAGATGCATATGACATGCTCTCCGTCCTGATAGAGGAGCTGAGATTGGCCATGTTCGGTTGTGGTGCAGGCACTATCGCTGAGCTGCGGCAGGCACCCCTCTTGAAAGACGGCGTAGAGTGGGCTGTCCTGAATGGGCCTGTAAGCCCGGACCGCGCGGCGCCGGTTCGGAACCCTTAACTCTCAGCAGATGGGGCAAGTGGGGGTGGAGATGGCAGTTACCTGCCGGAGCGGGAACACCGGGGAAGCAGGAGGAGAGTAATCATGCAGTCCTTTAACGAGGGGGTTTACCGTTCCCCGGGACTGTCTGACTGGATCCACTGCGAGGAGATCGCCCGGCAACACGGTCGGTCTTTTTATCTTGCGTCCAGGCTGTTGCCCCCCGCCCGGCAACGGGGCGTCATCTCTACATACGCGTACTGTCGTGTAGCGGACGATATCGTCGACCGGGCAAGTGGAGAAGGACCGACTGCCACCGCAGAAGCACTGGCCCGATGGGCTCGTCAATTGACCTCACCAGACGAGCCCATTGCGGTGGCGTTCGCTCACACTCGCGAACGTTATGGGGTACCGATGCAGCCGGTCAGCGATCTTCTTTCGGGAATCCAGATGGACTTGACGATCACTCACTATGCGAACTGGGAAGAACTTCGCCGATACTGCTACCACGTAGCGGGCACAGTAGGGCTGATGGTGGCGCCAATCCTCGGGTGCCGTGACTCCAAAGCGCTCCGGCACGCCGGCGATTTAGGCATCGCCATGCAGTTGACCAACATCCTTCGCGATGTTGCCGAAGATGCGCAAATGGGGCGCATCTACCTGCCCGTGGACGAGATTGAGGCATTCGGATGTGATCCAGATGCCATCCTGGCAGGGCAACCGGGCGGCCGCTTCAGCGAGCTGATGGCCTTCCAGATCGATCGAGCACGGTCACTTTATGCGAGCGCACTCAGGGGCGTATACGCGTTGTCGCCAAGTGGGCGTTTTACAACGCTCGCAGCCACCAAACTCTATTCGGGCATCCTGGGTGAGATCGAGGCACTGGATTACGATGTCTACCGGAGGCGGGCCCACGTTCCTACAGCGCGAAAGCTGCGTTCCATGGCAGGAGCGTCCACGGATTTCCTGCGCATGTCGATGTTGTTTCGTGATCAGACAGCCACGGTCGACTTGTTGCCGGATGCGGACGCTCTATACGTCTCGGGTAGGGGCCAGCAGGCTGGCGCGGACGCACGTCGGACGTGAGGACAGTCATGCGGGAAGAGAGGTCTTCCTGGGCGGGCCGCTATCCAGGCTCTCCGAGATCAGGTTATCAACGATGACGGCCGAACTGAGTACGCCCGGTAGACCAGCCCCAGGGTGTGTTCCTGCTCCTACAAAGTAGAGATTGGGCAACTCCTCAGATCGATTGTGGGGACGGAAATAGGCGGACTGGGTGAGGATCGGTTCGACCGAGAACGCGGAACCCTGATAGCTGTTCAGGTCATCACGAAAATGACGGGGATCAATCATGTGTTCCGATACGATATGGCGAGAGAGATTGGGTAAGTAATGCTCCTCCAGGAACGACATGATCTTGTCGTGGTAGGGCCTCATCTCCCTGGTCCAGTCGGTCGTGCCGCCAAGGTGCGGTACGGGAGACAGGACGTAGAAGGCCTCGCAGCCGCGAGGAGCCAGCGAGGGATCGGTCAATGTAGGCATATGGAGGTACAGGGAGAAATCCTCTGCGAGCGTCCTCTTGTTGAAAATGTCGTTCAACAGCTCCCTATATCGCGGCCCAAGGATAATGTTGTGGTGGGCCAGTCTGGTATCGCCGCCCCCGCGGTAGAGGCGATCGGTCCCGAAGTAGATCACGAAGAGCGACATCGCGTAACGCATCCGAGCAAGGCGCTTGTCGGTATATTTGCGTCTGCGCCTAGCCGGCAGAAGACGTTGGTAAGCGGCCGCGACGTCCCCGTTACAGACCACGATGTCTGCCGGCAACTCGCTACCATCGGTCAATCTCACGCCGGTCGCGCTGCGGCCCTCCGTCAGGATCTCGTCGGCCTCGGCATTGAGCATCAGTGTCCCACCAAGCTCCCCGAACAGCCGTACAAGCCCATCAACGATTGCACCCGTCCCTCCCATGGCGAACCAGATTCCCCATTCGCGCTCAAGGTGGTGAATGAGCGTGTAGATGCTTGTGGTCTGGAATGGATTGCCGCCGACGAGAAGCGGGTGAAACGAGAGGACCTGTCGCAGCCGTTCATCCTTCACGAATCGCGAAATGAGTCCATATACCGTCCGGTAGCTCTGCAGGCGCATCAGATCGGGCGCAACCCTGAGCATGTCGATGGGGCTCAGGAAGGGCTTCGACGCAAGTTCGGTGAAGCCCTTGGCGAAGACGCGCTCGGTGAGCGCCGTGAACCGGCGGTAACCTTCAACATCCTCCGGGTGCTCGCTGAAGTCCCGGATCCCGCCAAGCATCTCATCGGCGTCACCGGTATAGTCGAAGTGGGTGCCGTCGTGGAAAAAGATGCGATAGAAGGGATCGACGGGCACCAGAGTGACATAGTCCCCTGGCCTTTTGCCGGCAAGCGCGAAGAGCTCGGTAATCATCCAGGGTGCAGTTATGACAGTGGGGCCCCCGTCAAAAGAGAATCCGTCCTGTTCGTAGACGTATGCCCGCCCGCCCGGCTTGTCCCGCTTGTCGATCAGCGTAACGTCATGGCCCCGGTTAGCCAGACGCACCGCGGACGCCAAGCCGCCGAATCCGCTCCCGATGACAACGATCCGCTGACTCATCTGCACCTTGTTCCATTCACCGCAATATCGGGTGTTCACGCTGGTCCGCGACTTGCGCCCGCCCTCGATCATTCCATCAGGCGGGTGGGGCGAGCACGGTGATGCAGAGGATTATCACACTCTTCACTCT
>JAUJLY010000222.1 GCA_030447145.1 Thermomicrobiales bacterium | reverse complement strand
AAGATGTATGAAGAACTCGGCTTCGATGGGGTTACGCTCCGCATCACGTCGTGGAGTCAGCGAGATCAACTGACGCGGCTCATCGACGAGGTCCTTCCGCACTTCCAATAGGGCCAAACCGACCTCACTGCTCATGCCAGAGAATGATGCATGGGCCCCGGTCGCGGACATCCTGTGCCTGGCTGCGAAGGCCACGGCCTCGAGATCCATGCTCTCCAGCATCTGTTCCACGCCGCATGGTCTCCATATACTGGTGCCGCGTTGCAGTTGCAATGTTGATCGGGGGACTGACTGTGAAGATCGATGCTGTTGATTTCTTCTACCTCTCGATGCCGGAAGTACTGGATATCGGCGATGGCAGCCAGGATCTCCTGCTGGTGCGAATCGTGGCCGGTGAATACATCGGCTGGGGTGAGTGCGAGGCATCTCCGCTCGTATCGATCGCCAGCTATGTCACCCCCATGTCGCATAGTGCGTGCAAGCCCGTTCGCGATTCCGTGCTGGGTCAACCTATCGATTCGGTCGAGGACATCCGACGAATCGGCGACCAGGTGAAGGCCAACAGCCTCGATCTCCTCCAGGCTGATCACACATTGTCGGGTATCGATATGGCCCTCTGGGATCTCCTGGGAAAGGTCCAGCAATCGCCGGTCCATACGCTGCTGGGAGTGAAGACCGCCTACCCGAAACGCCCATACGCGTCCCAATTGTTTGGTGATACCGCCGAGGATACGTTTCGACTGGCACAAGCGGTCCGTCAGGACCAGTACACCGCTGCCAAGTTCGGCTGGGGTCCGTTCGGCTGGGGAGGCGTTGCCGATGATATCGATCAGGTGATGGCGGCGCGTGAAGGACTGGGGCCGGATACGGCTCTGATGATCGACGCGGGCACGGTCTGGGCCGACGACCTCACCAGGGCGCAAGGGAGAGTAGATGTACTCAAGCAATGCGAGGTCACCTGGCTGGAAGAGCCATTCGTGTCCGGTGCATTCGATGCCTACCGGTCGCTTTCAGAACTGGCACGACCAGTCGCCCTCGCCGGGGGCGAAGGATGTCATAACCCTTGGCAGGCTCGTCATCTCATCGATTACGCCGGGGTCGGTTTCGTTCAGATCGACGCCGGGAGGATCGGCGGTATCACCTCGGCCGCAGACGTCGCTCGGTATGCTCAGCAACGCGGCGTAACGTACGTCAACCACACCTACACCTCCCACCTGGCGTTGTCGGCCTCGCTACAGCCGTTCGCGGGTATTGCGAACAACGAGATCTGCGAGTACCCCGTCGCGCCGAAGTCGTTGGCGCTCGACTTGACGCACGAGCGCCTGGATCGGGACGAGGATGGGATGATCCACGTACCGGATCGACCCGGGCTAGGCATGTCCATCGATATCGATGCGATCAGACCATATCTGGTCGACGTGGACATCCGCGTTCGTGGACAGACGCTGTATCGCACACCGGAGCTGACGAATTCCTGATCCCGGGGCGATTCCACGTTGTGGGGAAGGGTGCCCCCGTCGCTCAGCGCACTCCTCCACAATCCTCGAATGCGGCCATCTCGTCCTCCCCATCAAGGATCGATGCGACCACGGCGGTGGAAAGGGATACTCCTGGCTTCAGCATCATCACGGCTTCCTGCTCGATGGCCCGGTCGAGCCGGGCGGGAAAGCCCGTGCAGGGTTCAAGGATGATCGTCGAAAGACTGCGCCAACCGCCAAACGTCCCAAAGACCCAGACCGACGTCAGCACCTCTGGATCGAAGGAGACGCCAAAGCTGACACCCGCCTCGGGATAGCTGACCGCACAGTATCCGGCGTCAAGCTCGGTTCCGTACAAGAACCAGGTGTCGCCCGCGTCGGGATCGGGTAATAGCCGCAGGTCCCGGTCCCCACCTTCCTGGATCGGCGCATGTGGCCAGTCAAAGGAAGGTTGGGCAAACGCTCCGCTGAAGTCCTCGTCGACCACGACCCGCCTGACAGGCAGATGCAGCCTCGCACCCGTCGAGAGTGGCAACGCTGGGTGCAATTTCCAGTGGGTCTTCAGCGGTTGGTGGCCCTCATTCGCGATCTCGTACTGAAGTCGTAGGTGCGGTTCATCGATTCTAAGCGTGAGGATCTTGCGAAAGCGCGTTGGGATGGCGATGCCCCGATGCTCGAGCGCAACGGACACGATATTGCTGGTCCCTTCGAGCAGGTGCCAGGTCGCCGGCAGGGACCAGATTTCTCCATGGTCGGGATAAGGTTCGCCGTCGATCGTCACAGGGTAATCATTCGGAAAGACCTCATCCCATCCCCCACTGAACCAGTTGTCGTACGTGACGCCGTAGTGAGCCTGTCGCGGAAACATCCGAGGGTGATGCCAGAGCATTTCCCGGTCGTGCCGCTTGGAGACAATCGACCAGATCTTCCCTCCCAGTTCCGGCAGCACGGTGACTCTGAGCTGTCGGTTCTCGAGGATCAGCGCCTGCATCCCGTGCAGGCGCCAGGCATCGCTGAAACGGACTGTCATGCCTCGGTCCCATCACGCTTGATCGTCACCCACGTGGAGGCAAGCAACGGAGAGGACAGTGACACTCCCGTCTCCAGCAGGCCCTTGCCCTGATGACGCGACGGTGCATCGTCGTCGGCGGTGACCACATACCAATGATCCGGCTGGATGCCACTGATTGGCACCGGTATCGCGCCCTGGGGAGAGACATTCCGGAATCCGAGGATCACGTGATCGCTACCATCGGCTGACGAGAACTGGTATGCCTCCCACACATTCGGTGTTGGCAAGCGATCGGACGGGATCTCTGGCTGTGACAATAGGTGATACATAGGGCCGGAGCGCAGCAATGGGCGCAACTCCTTCTTGTACCGGTTGATCTCCTCGCGGGCGGTCGCTCTGATCCCTTCGCTCCACGTCACGAGTTGGCATGAAAAACCGATCGCTCCCAGCATGCGGCTGCGAATGACCGACCGCCACACGGCATCCGGCAGGTCCTGGCCGTTCACGTTCTCGTGTTCGGACTCTGTAACCCAGGCGTTCAACATGCTGGGTGGGAAGAGGTAACTGGCGCCCGCGGTGTGGAAGCGCGACCGGTGGGCCGGCTCACTCGCGTCGTTCAGCCACGCCGCGGGGGTCTGTCGAGCGAGCGCGAAGTCCATCCGGGTGGCGCCGCCTGCGCAGTTCTCGATGACCAGGTCAGGGAACCGCCGACGCAATCGCTCCATCGCGTGGTAGACGCCCTCGAGCTGGGCCGCCTCGCCGTCACCCGTGCCGTGTCCGTGACCGGGACTGGCGCACACCCCCCAGTAATTGCTGTCCCACTTCAGCCAGCGGATCCCGAGATCCTGCACCAGGTCCCCGATCCACCGTTCCGCCCATGCCTGCGTGGCGGGGTGCCCGAAGCAGAGCCACGCCGTCTCCGTGTCGGATGGCCAATCGGCCCGAACATACTGGTCGGCGGCCTGCCGGGCGATCCAGTCGGGATCCCAGGACCCAGTGGTTGCCGTCCGGAGATCAATACGCTCCGGTTCTACCCACAATCCGAAATGCATACCGCGTGAGCGAATCCCGTCGGCAAATGCGCGCAGTCCATCCGGAAACTTCTCCCGGTTCTCGGTCCAGTTTCCGAGCCCGGACGAGAACCGGTCCTGACGCCGCGGGTTTCCGACCCACCATCCCGCATCGACGTAGAAAACCTCCACGCCCATCTCCGCGGCTATATCGGCTTCGACGAGCAGGGTTTCTGCGTCGAGATTGCAGTAGTACGAAAACCAGGTGTTGTACTGCACCCACGGAAAGTCGTCATCGGTGGGAGGAAGGACAACGTCTCGCAGGTAACGATGCATGACTGCCGCGGCGGAATCGAGATCGCCCGGAAAGGCGCCGATCCATACCGAGGGAGAGATCCAACGTTCTCCTGGTGAGACGTCCGACACGATGCCGGCAGGCGCGAACGCGGCAACCACCGCGTGCGTGTCCTTGTCCCGGGTGGCATTGAGCTCCCACTGTCCGCCGTACTCCAGCGCCATCAGGATACCGCCGGTCGCCGCGTCGTCTCCGGCGAGTGCCATCCATGGTGTTTCGTCCCACGTGGATCGAATTCCCGATGCCCGGTGAACTGGATCCTCCAGCGCCTGGTGTTCCAGCCGGAATGATCGGTACGGTCCCTGATCGGGGCGCCATCCACCCTGTCGCTGGACCCCGGAAATCGTATGCACGGTCGTCAGCTCGGGAGACTGGACCGCTAACCGGAAGGGCTCGACACGCCGAATTGCCAGCGCTGTCGACGGAGCGATCTCCAACCACTGCCGGATCACCGCCTGGTGCTCATGACACTGGAAATGAGCGACGACGGTGCAATCGTCCCCCTGCAATTCGATCTCCAGGCGGACCGCACCGGTCTCCTTCCAGACGCGGCTGACACCTGGGCGAAAGATGTCCGAAGCAACCGGTTGATCGCTTGATGTTGTCAGGTGGAACAGTGGATCCGTGCCCCCTGCGTGCCATTGCCGGTCATCGCCGAGAGCGAGACGGATGAGCCGCAACGGATGGTCCGGATCTCCCCGCAACGTCATGGAAATTCGGTCATTCCCGATATGCCACTCTGTCTTGCCACTGCGGGCATAGGCATTGCCCAGATTGGCGGAGGAAACTCCTGCTGTTGACACCGATCATGCCCTCGCTTCGCTTCCACTGTGCCGTCAGGAGATCGCTTCCAGATGGATCACCTCTGAGGACCGGACAAACCCGAGTCCATCGACGTTCCGGCGCTGCCCCGGGCCTGGCAAGGAGAGTTCGATACCACGTTCCATGATCTCGCTCCCCAACCGCTCGGCCGTATCAGCACGATCTTCGAAGGTGATCCGGTATTGCGATTCTGGATTGAGCCCATGGACCGGAATCACTCGCGTATCGAGATCCCCGCCCAGGCGAAAGGCCAGGATCACCGCCGAGTCGGTCTCGGGATGATAGGAGCCGATCGCGTCCCATCCATCCCAGCCGTCGCCCACCCGCTCGTATGGTTGTGGTTCAAGCAGATGCAGCACCTTTCCCTCGACGACCCGGCGGCGGATCCGCTTGAACACGTCGATCGTCCTGACCAGCGCGTTCCAATCGTCCGATCCTTGCTCGAGCGCCATGATGTCGGTCATCAGAATCATCGGTCCACCGAAGATCTGGCTTCGATATTCATAGTCACCAAAGGGTCCCGTGAAGGGGATCTGCGGTGCCAGTCGTTCGGTAACGTAGTGGTCGAGATAACGGGGCGGGAGCACTCGGGACAGGCGCCAGGTACCGATGCGCTCGTACTGGGATCCGACCGCATCCGGACCGATCGATGTGACGTGCTGGGCGACCATCTTGAATGTCGGAAGGCCGAGACCATTGTCACAGTGCTCGAACAACACCTGAGGCCGTCGCTCATGCAATCGCTCCAAGATGATGTCGAACCCTTCAGCGACGGTCAGATAGTCATCAGTGGCATGCATGGACTGGACGTCCGGGTTTACCTGACCCCAAAGGAAATGATCGGTGAGGAAATAGTCGATCTTCGTCTCGTCAACGACCTCGACCAGTTTTTCGACCATCCAGTCGCGCGCGGTGGGGTTGCCCAAGGTGAGCCGGTAGACGTCGCCCTCACTCAGGTATGCCCACTGACCTGGACCATAGGCCCATTCCGGGTGCTCCCGGAACCTGGGTGAGAGCGAGGACAC
>JAUJLY010000221.1 GCA_030447145.1 Thermomicrobiales bacterium | reverse complement strand
TCGGATACCGATGACACTCCAGCACCAGGGGACCCAGTGGCCGGCCCTGCCCTATGATGAATGGCAAGCAACCCAGGCAGCCCTCCATCGGTGGATGCAGATCGTGGGCAAGGTGACGCTCGAGGGCACGCCATTCCTCAACGAGTGTTGGAACGTCGCGCTCACGTTGACGTCCCGGGGGATGACCACCCCCTTGATCCCGTATGGCCAGGAGGCGTTCACCATCGCCTTTGACTTCATCGATCACACGCTCTCCATTGATGTGACCGATGGGCGGACCAGGAGGCTGCCGCTGCGTCCTCAGTCGGTCGCCAGCTTCTACCGTGAATTCTTCGACACGCTCGAAGCGCTCCGCATCCACATGCCGATCAATCCGATGCCCGTCGAGATCGTCGATGCAGTTTCCCTCGATATCGATGAGGACAACGACGCCTACGACGCAGACGCAGTCCATCGCTGGTGGCGCATCCTGTTCCAGACCGAAAAAGTCTCCAACAGTACCGCTCATCCTTCGCCGGCAAAAGCAGCCCCATCCTCTTCTTCTGGGGATCGTTCGATCTCGCCGCCACCCGCTTCTCGGGGCACCCCGCGTCACTCCCGCCAAGCGCGCCCCGCTTCATGCAACTCGCTGAGGATCAGGAGAACATCGCTGTCGGCTTCTGGCCGGGGAACGACAACTACGCCGGTGTTCCCCTTGGAGAGCCGGCCTTCTACGCCTACATCTTCCCCGAGCCCCCCGGCTTCAAGGAGGCGACATACGCCCGGTAGAAGCCGCCCACCGCCAGGAGCTGGGCCAGTTCCTTCTTCCATACGAGGCAGTCCGGCAGGCACCGGCGCCAGAAGGGATAATCCTCGACTTTTCCAAAGTGTGTACAATGCTGGCTCATCGCTCGCTGGCTGGGATCGGCGCGGACTGGAGATGGAACAGGTTCCCTGAGACGTGCGCTGCGGCATCAGATGCCGCTCTCTCTTCATCTCGTTGCCACAATCCTGAATGGAGCAAATACATGTCACCACGATGCACCCACCACAACCAGATTCACGAAGTCACCCCGAGTGCCGATGGCTGCGAGGAATGCCTGCAGATGGGCGATACATGGGTTCACCTGCGACTCTGCCTGATCTGTGGCCATGTTGGTTGCTGTGATTCCTCGAAGAACAAACACGCCTCGAAGCACTTCCATGCGGCCGGCCACCCTCTTGTCCGCTCATTCGAGCGAGGCGAGGACTGGATGTGGTGCTACGAGGATCGGGTCACGATGGCATCTCCACGGTAACAAGAGCCTGGATACCTGGCATCACTACAAAAATCCGGTCTGGGCAACATCATCCAAAGAGCACATTCCCCGCTTCATCGATTCGCCAGCCGGGGTTGTGGGCGATCTCCCACACGATGCCGTTTGGATCCCTGACATGCCCGTGATAGATACCCCCGAACGCACCCTCCTGCGGCGCCTTCAGGACAGTCACGCCAAGGGAGGCCAACCTGTCGATGGTCGTCGCGACCGCTTCGCGGCTACCCACATTGTGTGAGAGCGTCACTCCCGAAACCCTGGTGATCGCGACCCGGTGGTTCAGGTCCTCGGCGAACTTTTCGGCATCGAAGAAACCGAGGCTGAGTCCCGGCGCGACCTGGAAGAAGATGATCTCTCCCGGCACGTCTAGCAGTGGCTCCCACCCCAGCCCGTCCCTGTAGAAGGCCCGTGCGGCGTCCAGATCCTCGGTGGCCAATGTAATAAAATGAAGCTCGGGGTTCACGGAGTCCTTCCCCTTCCAATAACCAGCGGCCAGCCCTGCTGAGCCTGTTCCTTGTACGGCGCCATGTCCACGATCTTCCCGTTGACCAACCCACCCTGGCAATCGTGGGATCTACGGCAGCTGGCAGAGTCCTGGGCCTGAAAGCCGCAATGATTCACGACCTTCCCCACACTTCGCCCATATCGGCAACCGTTGTGCCACAGCCCATCTTCGGATATGCTCCTCGCCATGGACGATATCCACTTCTACGAGCCCTCCACGGGCCACGGCCTGCCGCATGATCCATTCAAGGCAATCGTTGCTCCGCGCCCGATCGGGTGGATCTCGACGCTGAGTGCCAGCGGAATCCCCAACCTCGCGCCCTACAGCTTCTTCAACGCGATATGCGACACGCCGCCGATCATTGCCTTTTCATCGAGCGGCCCGAAGGACAGCCTCACCAATGCTGAGGCAACCGGCGAGTTCGTCTGGAACATGGTGACCCGCGCGCTGGCTGAGGCGATGAACGCCTCCTCCGCCCCGGTGCCACCGGAGACCGACGAGTTTACGCTCGCCGGGCTCCAGACTGCCCCCAGCCGCATCGTCGAGCCGCCGCGCGTCGCGGCAAGCCCGGCCTCGCTTGAATGCCGGCTGCTGCAGATCGTCGAGCTGCACGATCTCGACGGTCAGCCGGCCGCCTACCAGCTTGCGATCGGCCAGGTGGTCGGCGTCCATATCGATCGCGCCTACTTGCGCGATGGCCTCTTCGATACCGGCGCAGCGCACCCGATCATGCGCGCCGGTTATCGTGACGAATATGTCGAAGCGACCCCGGAAACGATGTTCAGGATGATGAGGCCCGGCGCATAATCCGGATCGCACGCGTCACACTTCAAAAGTAGGCTGGTCGTTCCGGACACCACCGGTGCTGGTGCCCTCCAGGGTCATGTCACTGAACCGGGAGCCATGCACCGATAACCCGCACACGCGCTACTGGCACGGTGCCTTAGCATTCCACGCGGACCACTCAAGGCGACAACGAGCGTGCCAGGCCTCACCGAGTTCTTCGCACTCGTGAAAATACTCGACCGATGAACTATCGGCCGGGATTTTGCGATGTATCCGGGGCCGGGATGATACTCGGTGCAAAGTTGATTCAGCGATGTTGACACTATACGAGCAGTGGATAGCCGCCGCCTCCAGGAGATGTGATGGACGAAACGACGGTGGTTACGCTCTGGTTTGTCATTATCGGACTCTTGCTGGTGGTCATGGCGGTCGGACGGACGCTGCTCAGGCCGCTTCCGCTTTCCACACCGCTGCTCTATCTCATCGTTGGTATCGTCTTCGGCGAGGCAGGATTCGAGCTGCTCTCGATCGACCCCTTTGACGACGCCGCTCTGCTGGAGCGCCTGACTGAGATTGCTGTCATCGTCTCGCTCTTCACCGCGGGCCTGAAGCTGCGAGTGCCATTGCGCGATGCAGCCTGGCGGCTGCCACTGTCACTGGCGTCCCTGTCCATGGTGGTCACGGTGGGCCTGATCACCGTGACGGGGTACTACGGTTTGGGATTGACCCTCGGCGCCGCGGTGCTCTTCGGGGCGGTGCTTGCTCCAACCGACCCCGTGCTCGCCTCGGATGTTCAGGTCACGGAGCCGGGCGACCGCGATCATCTTCGCTTCGCCCTCACCGGCGAGGCAGGGCTCAACGACGGCACCGCCTTCCCGTTCCTCATGCTCGGCCTCGGCCTGATGGGTCACCATGAGCTCGGCGAGAATTGGTCGCGCTGGTGGCTGGTCGATGTCGCCTGGGCAATCCCGGGCGGGTTGGTGATCGGCTTTGCCCTGGGGACGGCGATCGGCATGCTCGTCCTCTACCTACGGCGGAGATACCCGAGCGCCATGGGCGGCGAGGACTTTCTCGCCATGGGCCTGATCGCCCTCTCCTACGGCCTGGCGCTCCTCCTGCACACCTACGGGTTTCTCGCGGTATTTGCGGCGGGGCTTGCCATGCGCAAAATCGAGGAGCAGGCAGTGGGGCACGATCGCTCGCCGCAGGAGGTGCTGGAGGAAGTCGCCACGGATGATTTGGAGGAACGAGCAGCGACCGACGAGACGCTCGCTCCGGCGGTCATGACACGATCCCTGCTGCATTTCAACGAACAACTGGAGCGCGTTGGCGAAGTCGGGATTATGCTGCTTGTAGGAGCAATGATCTCGACGCGCTACCTCCCCGTCGTGGCGCTCTGGTTCGTGCCGCTTCTCTTCCTGGTGATTCGACCCATCGCAGCGGCGATTGGGGTGCTTGGGTCGGAGACCACGCGGGTGCAGCGGGGGTTCATCAGCTGGTTCGGGGTCCGCGGGATCGGCTCGATCTATTACCTGATGTTTGCGGTCGTGCACGGGCTGGAGGAGGCAACGGCGCGGGAGCTGATCGGGCTGACGCTGACGGTCATCGCCACCTCGGTCGTCATCCACGGCATTTCGGTGACACCGATGATGTCCTGGTACAACCAGCACTATAGGCCCGAAGAGCGATAAATCACATCATTCCTCTATCCGCGTGACACTCCCATAGTCATGGACTATCTCATGTTGGCCCAGGAAACGGTGAGCGATAGAGGGGTCAGAGGTCGTTGCAGAAGCCGCCCCACCGCGCCTGCCGATAGTGACAAACTGACAACGCCTGACGGTTTTGGGTGGTATATTGGTGAGGCGAAAAGATCTCCGAGGGAGCCATGGTTTCAGGACGATCCATGGAGGACGGGAGGTCACAGGTCAGGCAGACATTCCAGTCAGGCTGGGATGTCATCTTTAGGCTCTAGGCTCTGGCCGTGCAACCTGAACACTCACTGGCGCGCGTAGGTGGGGCGTGCGTGTGCCTAATGGAATGAGAGAACCGAAGGATGGCTCGGTCATTATCCGGTGGGAACCTGGCGAGCATGGTGGCACGCGGGTTCGGTTCCCCCTTGGCAACGCTACGTGAGTTCGGGACCAGCCATGTGCTGGAAGCAGGCGGCAGACCCTCCCGGAGTACCGGTTCCCAGGCAATACAGCGGCTACGGCGCCTCTTTTTTCGCTGGTTTCTCCCGACGGCAATGGTGTCGCTCTTCCTGCTCGCGATCGGGCTCGTCGTCTTTCGGCTTGCCTACGAGGACCGCCTCTATCCCGCCATCGTTGTAGGTGACGTCGCCGTCGGTGGGCTCACGCCGGCCGATGCGCAGGCTCGTATCACCGAGCGCGCAACTTCACTGGAGAACGGCACGATTTCCTTCAGCTTCGGCGGCCAGACCTGGACGCCAACACTGTCGGAACTGGGTGTGACGGTCCTTCTGGACGAATCCATCGCAGAGGCCCTGTGGCTCGGGCGAGAAGGGTCATCCGCCTCCCGCCTGGCGTTCATGGGAGAGATTCTGAATGCGGACCAGGTAGTCCCGCTACAGACACAGATCGACCAGACCATCCTGAACGCCTGGTTCGACTCGGTTGATCGGGATCTTGGTCAACTTCCTGTCAATGCCCAGATCGTAATCGACGGGACCAGCGTCTCTGTTTCGCCTGGCACCGACGGCATGGGGGTCGACCGTGAAGCGGCGGCCACCCACCTCATCCACGGATTGTCGACACTCCAACCAGTGGCCGTTTCGCTTCCAACCGGAGTCCTCTACCCTGATATCACGGAGGAGGACCTTGTAACCGTCCGCGCAGAGGTCGAACAGGTAATCAGTAAACCGGTACCAATCACGTTCGAAGATCAGCAGTGGACGATAGAGGGCCCAACGCTGGCTCCCTTTCTTCACGCTGAGACCGTGATGGGATCCGGGGGACCTACCGCCCGGCTCCACGTTGATACCAAAGCACTGGCACGCGAACTTCGCACGCGGTTCTCGCCCCTGGTCAACCGCAAGCCGGTCGATGCCCTACTTGGTTGGAACAACGGTCTGGTCGTGATTGAACCGAGCACGACTGGTGCGGTG
>JAUJLY010000220.1 GCA_030447145.1 Thermomicrobiales bacterium | reverse complement strand
AAGGAACCCGGATCGTCCACTACCTGGCCATTCCACCGAATCTCACCCTCATCCGGATGAAGCAGCCCCAGAAAGGTCCGCAGGAGTGTCGTCTTGCCTGCACCGACACGCCCCGTGATCACCGTTAGCGTGCCTCGCGACAGGCACAAATCGATGCCACTGACACCGCGGCCTGACTGCGGGTGGCGATAGGTCAGCCCCACTGTCTCCACGAGAGCCAACGGGTCAGCCGTGCTGCGGCACGGCGGTGGCACCTCGGGCAGGAAACCGCGCAGGTGCAGAGGCGTCGGCGCCACAAGCGCGGCCGGTGGGGTGTCGCCCAGCAAGACGCCCATGCGTGCGAACGCGACCCCGGTCTGCCGGTAGTGAGCCAGGAACTGGCCGAGCCCGGTGGTGAATTCGGCAATCAGGCCCATGTAGGAGACAAACAGGACGAAGTCGCCCACGGTCATGCTGCCGTCGCGTATGCTGCCGGCCGCCAGCAGCATGATCAGGCCCGATCCTATCCCCACCATGTTGGCCATAATGCCGTCCAGGACTTGTGTAGCCACGCGGTCGGCCAGCATCGCTGTACGACGCTGCTCGTTGAGTTGTCGGAAGTGGGCTACTGTCCGCGCTTCGGCGCCAGCAGCCTGGACGGTCTGCACTGCCGCCAGAATATCGCCGATAGCTCCCGTGACCTGGCTGGTTGCCTGGCTGCTGGTCTCGCGGTAGCGGCCCAGTGTGGCACTGGTCCGCTGAGCTATAGCCACCACAACCACCATGGGCAGGATGACGATCAGGGTGATGCGGGCATTGATATGCAGGAGCACCAGGAACGCCCCGACGGCAATCAGGCCCTGGCCCACGATCTCGTCGGTCCAGTCAAGGCTATCTTCGGCCGCGTAGGCATCATCACGAAAGCGGCTGATGGTCTCGCCGATGGAATAGGGCAGGGTATGGGCGCCCGGACGCTCCAGAACATGCCCGAGCAGGTTGCGCCGCAGGAGCCCGCTCATTATGAACCGGGTGATGATCTCAACAAAGCCGGCAATGAGCCACAAGGCCGCGCGGGCCCCGGCAAGCACCAGTAGCAGCACGACCAATCCCGTCGTGCCTCCGGTCAGGTCTGCTTCTCCGGTGAGTACATCGAAGAAGGCGCTGGCGATCAGCCCCGGGAGCAGCGACGACATGTTCATCACGCACCACAACAACGCGTGGGTCAGGCAGAGCCAGGGTGCGTAGCGGATCATCTTCACCAGGTAACGCCAGGTTGGAAGTGATTTCATGCGGAGACCTCCCCGGCAGTCACGCGCAGCAATCTTGCAAAGTGCGAGGTGGGGTCGGCGGCAAGGTCGATCCGCGCCCCGTGCTCGCGCACCTGCCCGTCCTCCAGGACAAGAATGTCGTCGGCATACGAGACAGTGGCCAGCCGGTGCGCGACGATGATCCCGGTACGGCCTTCGAGCATGCGGCCCAGTGCCGTATGCAACAGCCGCTCCGTTGCCGGGTCGAGGCGCGATGAGGCTTCGTCCAGGATCACCACGTCGGAGTCGCGCAGCAAGACGCGCCCACAGGCCAGCAACTGGGCCTGCCCGGCGGAGAGCCCGGCGCCTCCGGGTCCCAGCGGAGTGTCCAGCCCGGATGGCAGTTCCCGCAACCAATCGGACAGACCCAGGGTATCCAGTACGGCGCTGATGCGGTCATCCCCCACGCTGTCGTCAAAGAGGGTCAGGTTGTCACGCACGCTGGCATTGAAGAGGTGCACCTCCTGGGTGACCAGGCCGATGCGCGCACGCACCGCCGCGAGGCTGACGGTCCTTAGGTCTACACCCCCGAGACGTACCTCGCCTTCACAGGGATCGTAGAACCGCGGGATGAGCTGTATCAGCGTTGTCTTGCCGCTGCCTGTGCGCCCCACCACACCCAGCACGCGACCGGGAGCCAGGCTCACGCGGACATCCCGCAGGACCAGGAAGCCATCTACATAGCCAAAAGAAACTCGGTCCAGCTCTACCGCGAGCGGACCCGCCGGAAGCGCGATGCCAGGTCCCTCGGTCATGCGCGGAACTTCACCCAGGAGTGCCTCGATACGACCCATGCTGGCGTCCGCCTGCTGTAGGTCCTGCACCTCGTTGCGAATCTGTTCCGTCGGCTGGCGCAGCATCTCTGTATAGCGAAAGACCAGAAAGACCGTGCCGATAGTCAACGCGCCCTCCCTGAACAGCATGGCACTCAGGGCGAAGGCGAAGGCCGTGCCGAGCCCGAACAATCCCTGGCTGGTAGCAACCAGGGCATATCCTCGCATTTGCGCCTTTTTCGTGACGACCAGCCATGACTGCATGATCTCGGCGCAGCGGCGCAACACAAACGCTCGTGCCCCGTTGGACCGGACATCCTCCAAACCCGCCAGGTATTCACCCAGAAAGCCGTAGAAGTCGGCATTCGCCTGGCGCTCCGCGACCCAGTAGGGTGTGGCCCGGGCACGGATGCGCAGCATGATGATCAGGGCGAGCACGACAAAGATGCCCAGCACCAGGCCTACCCGCCAGTCCACGACGAAGAGCAACCCGAGCACCCCCGCGATCAGGATGACGTTGCCGAGCACATAGATCGTGAAGCGCGAGAAGAAGCGAGCCAGGGTGGTGACGTCGCCGTCCACGCGTTCGATGAGATCTCCCTGGGTATGGGCCGTGTGAAACGTGGCATCGAGTCGCAGCAAATGAGTGGCAAGGTCGACACGCAGCGCGTTCGTAGCCTCCCAGCTCACGTTTTCGGCCACATAGGTTTCCGCGACCGCCACGATTTGTCCCACCAAAGCCAGGCCTATGGTCAACAGGGCGAGGACGATCAGGCCGTCCGGCGCCCCACCGGAGGTGGCCTGGTCGATAAAGCGGCTTGCCAGGAGCGGCATAACGATCTGCACACCGATCATGATGCACAGGGTCAGGCCGAGCAGTACCATCCGAAACCAATGGGGACGGAGATAGTGGGCCAGCAACCGCCAGTAGCGGTCTAATGCTCGAAGGGAAGACAACACGTATGCGGATCTCCAGAACGTGCGCGACATGACAAATGCCCCGCAGGAATTCCTGCGAGCTCACGATCGAATGCGCGATGCGGAGGAGAAAACCGTGTCGTCAGGTTGCGTCACCAGGTGGGACGCGACGGGATCAACCGAGGGGGGTGGCGCTCATCCGGCAGGCGCATGGGGACGTAATAGCGGACATGTGGACGAGCCTCCGGCATGGAATACGAAATGACGATCAGGGGAACGATAAGCCCCTGACGTGCCGAGCATAGGGATCGCATCCCGGAAAGTCAACCCCGGTGCGTATCCCGATACAGGTCCCGCAACAGGCAGACCTCGGCCACGTGGTGAAGAAACTCCCGGTTGATGGGCAGCACGAGCGCGGCGAATGGAGGCGCGCCGAACGAGCCCTCAGTGGGACCACAGGGCAGGGCCATGCCTGATCAAGAAGCTCACTGCTCCAGCCGGTAGCCATATCGCTCTCCTGACACCGACGATCGCATGCACGTGGAACCACCTCGCGAAGCACCTCCAGGCATACCGCGATGGGTCAAAATATTCGGGCTTATTATCCTCCTCCTGATCCTGGGGTTTGTGATCCTCAAGCTCGCGGGTGTAGGGGGTGACCACGGCCCTGGTCGCCATACCTCGTCCGATGACATTGGGAGAGTTGCAGTTTCTGATGAGGTGGTCAGCGAGGTGAAGGTTACGACCGCCGACACGGAGGTGTTCGGGTCGAGCAGAGCCAGCGTGTTCGTGGGTCAGACCGTCGCGTTCGCGGCAACCACCGACAACCGGGCAGTCTATGAATCCGCGTCAATGGTAACCACTCTGCAATGGTTCAGTGACAATGATCCGCTCGATCTCCTCACGCAGCGCCTCACGGGGACGCTACGGGCATGAAGATGACGCCGAACGTCCGCAAGTTCGCGCTCGCCGGACATGTCACCGCCTCAGTGGGCTGGCTGGGTGCGGTGGCTGCCTACATAGCGCTCGACGTGGCGAGTGCAACGAGCCGGGATGCTCAGACGATACGCTCCGCGTATCTCGCGATGGAGTCCATTGCCCGGTATGTCATCGTCCCGTTGGCCCTTGCCTCGCTGTTCACGGGAATCGTCATATCACTGGGGACCAAGTGGGGCTTGTTCCGGCACTATTGGGTGCTGATCTCGCTCCTGCTGACCCTCGTGGCGACGATCGTTTTGGTAGTGGAAATGCAGACAATCAGCTACTTCGCCGACATGGCAGCAGACCCAACACTGTCCGGTGACGATCTTCGCGGGATGGGGAGCACACTTGCCCACTCCGTGGGCGGCACCGTGGTGTTGCTTGTCATCCTGGTGCTGAATGTGTACAAGCCCCGGCGTCTCACCCCATACGGGTGGCGTAAGCAGCAGGAGGAGCGTACCGCACGGCGTAAGCGGCACCGGCAGGGTACGGTGCTGCAAGCGTAGATCCGCTGAATGCTACCAGGCATAGACGAAAGAGAACCAGCGCAACCATCTCGTCCCCGTGTTGGCCCGGACGTGATCTCACCGCACGTTGACCGGAGGAAACACCAAGTGGCCCAGACCGGACACCGGCTACGATGAAAGAGATCGACTTACTATCTGTGGTCCCCTCTACCCGGAAGTTTCGGGGGCTATCTCCTATCCCTTGGGTGGCTTGAGAGCCACTTTTGCGTTCCCTACACTCGATCGCAATCACCAATCACATCCCCAACTGCGTTTCCTGCTAAGGCATATATGAAAGCACCACTCATTGGCACCTCGATTCCGCCTCGGCGTCCGCGATGGCCCGCTTGAAGGGATTTTGAGAGTAGAAAAGCGCCCGCTCACCCGATGGTGGGGCCACCTGCCTGGGACGTGGGCGTCGGCAAATGAGGGGGCCGACGACGGGGACAGATCCAATGGATGCGAGCGCGCGATGCCCTCCTGCCCCAATGGTCTACCTGGGGTCAAGGGCTATTGGGTGAGCACGGGATCTGGTCGCCGCAGTTTCACGGTGAGCTCTTTGGACGTGTAGACGATGACCACGTCAAAAAAGGTGATTGTGCCATCAAAGACCACGAAGTCCAGGCCGTTCCCTTCAGGCTTCAACGTGCCGGCGGCAACGAGCCGGTGCCAGGAGTGGAGACCTTCGTCGCTGAAAGTATGGTTGAACAGGGTCAAGTTATTGAGCAGTGCTTGGAACCGCGGCGTTCCCGTATGAGAGGTCCGAAAGGAAACGATGACGGGAGTTCGGTCGTTCACGCCCGGTGCCGCCAGGTTGAGGAAGTGCCGGTCGTTGGTGATACTGCCGGGCTGGGGGACAGAGAACCCGGCAATCGATTCTTCCAGGGTGATATAGCGGGCGACAGCGACCTCCTCGTAGAAAAGGGGGAGCACTTGGCCGAGACCGCCTGGTAGGGCGCCACTGATGGATCGAAGAATACGCATGTTCTGCTCGCTTTCTCTTCCACATCTGTGCCGCTAGCTAGGGGGACCCATGGTGCACAGTATGCGCCTGTCTCATCGGTATGTCCAGAGTCGAGGGCGCACTCGGCGATGAGGATGACGTGAGGGAGACTTCTGGGACGTATGGCTGCGGGTCGGCATCCCAATGCCCAACGAGCAGGAACTGGATCAACTCCTGCTGTGCTCTGCGGCTGTCTCCACATCGCGAGCCGACGCCTTCTGCTGCGAGGCTAGGGCGCCGATGCCGGCAGCGACTATGGCAGCCACTCCT
>JAUJLY010000219.1 GCA_030447145.1 Thermomicrobiales bacterium | reverse complement strand
GTGAGGTACCGTCCAACACAGCTTTGATGGATTACAGCGCGAGCCGTTCGGGAAGGATAGGAAGTGGACTACAGGAAACAGGGGATCGATCGGCGGAAGTTGCTGCTCGTGGCCGGTTCGGCGGGAGTCGCCGCCGCCATTGGCCGGACAGCCTCTGCGCAGGATGCTCCGTCTGGGACCGTTCGTGTGGGGGTTTCGGAGGATGGCTACCGGACCGACGAGCGGGCAAACATCGGCTTTTACCCACTCAACACGAACATCTTTGAATCGCTGGTCTACCTGACCCCCGACTACCAGATCGAACCCCTCCTCGCGGATTCATGGGAGTTCGTGGAGCCGGACACTTGGCGAATCAGCCTTCGCGAGGATGTGTCCTTTCATGACGGCACCCCGTTCAATGCGGAGGCAGTGAAGTACACCATGGATCGGATCGCCTCCAACGGCGGCGGCGTCATGGGCATCGGTGAGGATTCCACGGTCATCGTTGATGATTACACCGTCGAGATCACGCCTACCTACGTCAACAGGAGGATGATGGAACAGATCGGGCACCCAAACAACTCCATCCTCCCTCCAGGGCTGAACCCGGCCGAGGCACGCATTGGCACCGGCCCATTCCGGGAAATCGAATACGTGCCAGCGGACCATTACACGGTTGAGGCAAATGAGGAGTACTGGGGTGACGCACCCGGCGTCAGCGAGATCAGGTTCCAGTTCTACCCAGATCCCACTGCCCGGTTGCTCGCCCTCCAGGCCGGCGACGTGGATCTCATCGTCGACGTTCCACGGCAATCCGCGAACCAGGTTGAGGCCGCAGGGGCAACACTCCTGAAAGGCCCGGTTGGTGCCTACGAGGCGATGTACATCAACCTGCATGGAGAGGAGCCCTATGACCTGGGTCAGGACATCGCCGTGCGCGAGGCGGTCTCCATCTCGATCGATCGCCAACAGGTGATCGATAACGCCTGGCAAGGGAACGCTGAGCCGGGCACGACCATGATCCCGCCCGCCATTCTCGGCGAATCGGCCGCCCTGGTGGAGGCACCCGAGTTTGATCCCGACCGGGCACGACAACTCCTGGAGGAAGCCGGCTGGGTCGAGGGTGAGGGCGGCATCCGTGAGAAGGATGACAGGGCGCTCAAGCTGGTGCTCATCAACGGCTATGGCAGCGCGGCTGACCATGGTTCAGTGCCGGAACTCCTCCAGGCACAGCTCAAGGATGTCGGCATCGATATTGAAATCGTCCAGACTCCCGACACTGCGACTTACGAGCAGCGCCTCGCGCTTGGCGAAGGTGACTTGTGGCTGGAAGCAGGAAGCCAAAACGACGGGAATCCTTCCTTCCTGCCCGAGCTGCTCTTCAGCAGCCCTGTCGATGGCGCCGACCCGGAATCCACGATGTATGGTCGCGCCTTTGCCCCCGGCGAGGAGTTCGATGCGGCCATCGACCGCAGCCTGGAAGCGACCGAGACCGCCGAAGTGCAGGAAGCTGCGGCAGAGGCCATGAATATCGTCATCAACGAGGAACGAGTCGTGGTGCCGCTGTGCGGGTTCTACCGGATCGTTGGACACACCGATGCGGTCACTGCCTTTGATCTGCATTCGTCAGGGGTCAACCAGCGCTGGACTTCACTGAAGGCGAACGGATAACGTCCGGTGCTGTACTTTATCCTGCGCCGCCTGCTCTATCTGGTACCGGTGTGGGTCGGCATCTCACTGGTCGCGTTCCTCCTGACGAACCTGACCCCGGGAGACCCGGCCCGGCTGGCCCTGCAACGGGAACTCGGTCGTCAACCGACGACCGAGGAGACCGCTGCGGCGCGCGAGCAGATGGGGCTCAATGACCCGGCTCCAGTACGGTACGTCAACTGGTTGGGCGATGCCCTGACCGGTGACCTGGGGACGTCGTACCGTACCGGGACACCGGTACTCGAATCCCTTGCGGAGCGGTTTCCGAACACGCTCCAGATAGCCGGCATCGGCCTGCTGCTGGCGATCGTGATCGCGATCCCGCTCGGAGTTCTCGCCGCAGTCTATCGACAGGGCGCGGTCGATCACTTCAGCCGGATTTTCGCGCTCCTGGGAGCATCCATGCCTTCCTACTGGATCGCCTACCTGCTCATCCTGCTCTTCTCCGTGCGGCTGGGCGTACTGCCCGTAGCAGGTAGCCAAACGTGGCAGCATGCTGTGATGCCGGCGCTGACGCTGGGCATCGGGGGCAGTGCTAGCCTGATGCGGCTCACCCGATCCGAAACGCTGGAAACGTTGAACCAGGACTACATCCGGACGGCGCGGGCAAAGGGCCTCCGCTCGCCGGCAGTTCTCACTCGTCACGCCTTGCGAAACACGATGATACCTATCTCCACCGTCCTCGGAATGCGATTCGCGGGGATGCTGGGTGGGGCCGTGATCGTGGAGACGATCTTCTCGTGGCCCGGAATTGGGAAACTCATGGTGGACGCGATTTTCGATCGCGACTACCCCATGATCCAGGGATTCGTGCTCTTTATGGGAACGGCGTTCCTCCTCATCAACCTGGTCGTTGACCTCGGCTACGGTCTCATTGATCCCCGAATCCGGTTGGCCAGGAGCTAACCATGATCCAGACAACTTCCTCGGCACCACTGGCGGGAGCAATCCTTTCAGGAAGCGATGAGCGGCTGGGCGACGCGTGGCGTCCGAAACGCTTCACTGCCTTGCGAGCCGTGTTCCAGGATCGATCAGCGGTCCTGGGACTGGCCATTCTCGTGCTCGTGACCCTTGTTGCGGTCTTTGCCCGCTTCATCGCGCCATACGACCCAGCCGCCCTGGACCCGACCGCCAACCTGGCGCCCCCCTCCAGCGAACACTGGCTGGGTACCGATAACCTCGGCAGGGACCTCTTCAGTCGTCTCGTCTACGGATCGCGGTGGACGCTTGGAGCGGCCAGCCTCGCGGCAGCCGGTATCGTGCTCCTCGGGGTGACCATCGGCATGCTTGCTGGCTATTTCGGAGGCATCATCGACGACCTGCTGATGCGACTGGTCGACGTGCTGCTGGCGTTCCCAAGCATCGTTCTCGCGCTGGCGATCGTCGGTATGCTCGGGCCAAGCCTGACCAACGTGCTTATCGGCATGGTTGCCGTGTGGTGGGTTGACTATGCGCGGGTTGTCCGCGGGCTCACGCTGCGAGTCGTGCAGAACGACTACGTCCTCTCGGCCCACTGTTGCGGCTGCGGGCATCGCAGGATGGTCCTGCATCACGTCCTGCCCAACGTCATTCCGTCCGTAATCGTGCTGGCCACCCTGGAACTTGGCTCGCTGATGCTGGCCATCTCCGGGCTCAGTTTCCTTGGCCTCGGCGCCCAACCTCCCACACCCGAATGGGGAACCATGTTGAACGATGGCCGCCTCTTCTTTCTCAATGCACCGCAGCTCATGATGTATCCCGGGATCGCCATTACGCTGGTCGTGCTCGGGTGCAACCTGCTTGGCGATGGTCTGCGCGACGCGCTGGACCCCCGGTATTGAAAACGGTAGCCAACAAGGATCGACACGCAGACGGCATCGTCAGAGGAAAGGCCGTGGCATCAAGCGATGCCACGCCGGACGCGACCACCCGACCTCATCCCACACCGGCCCCGCGCCTGTGATGGGCTGCCGCGTCCAGGTGTGTAGCCGTCTTAGCGTTGACGTCGGCTGTCAAGCCAACCGGGGCCCTCCACCGCAGCACTATCCAGCTGATCGACGGGATGACGCAAAGCCGCCTCCCGTGACACCACTCGGTGTAGCAGACGCCGGTGTGCCTGCGATCTGCGCCATCAAGCCGGTCACGAGGTTGTAGAGGTGAAACTCGGTGATCAACCCATCTTCGAACAAGACAAAGACCGAATACGGGACGGCGACGGATGTGCCAGACGCTGGTATACCGTTGAACTCGCCCGTATGGGTACCGATGAAGACCGCCTCAATTGCGGCGATCCCCTCTCCTACCACCATGTTGACGAGTTCGGGCTGGGCGTCGAATTGCACCGTGTGCAAGGTGATAAGGCCGTCGACACTCTCCTGCCGCCCCGACACCTCCAGGCCGATGTCCATGAACTTCACCACAAAGTCCTCGGTCAGGTACTGGCCAACGTCGCCACCACCAAGCAGCGCGGCGACGTAGCCGTTGAGGACCTGTTGTGTTTCTTTCACGCTCATCGTCGCCGGGGTCGCTTCCTGGCCTGCGGCTCCGCGCACGGTGAGGCCGGCAATCAATGGGGTGATAACAATGCCCGTAGTGAAGGTGCGACGGGAGAGGGATGAGGACTGATGTCGGGTTGCCATGACATGTTCTCCTTTGCCTGCAATGAACTCTAGGGAATCAATCACATCGCGTCATGAGGGACCCCTACGGTCGGTACATTACTGTTCGCAGCCGCGCTGGCCTTCCGGCGGACGGCATCGGACGACTCCCGCTGTTCCTGGTCGCCAGTTGCGTCATTGTTCGAGCATGTCCCTGCATCACATCCTCCTCTACGTGCTCGCCCTCCGGGCAGCGACCAGGGGCTTTGCTGGGCGAGGTGCCTCCGGTGCCATGCGTAGCGGCGCGTTACCGTCCAAGATGTATCGTTGCTCGCGTACGCCGATACCACAGAGACAGCATGCGCCGAGTGGACGGGTCTCCCCACGTGCAGAACCCACGCATCGCCCACGCAACGGGACCGCGGTGGAGAGGTGACAGGGAGAACCGCCGATGCTATGCTGAAAACTCGGGACGGACCAAACAAACCTCTGGAGCAGGAGTGGACGTGGGAACGCCATGGATACCAGGGAACCTCCAGCATTCGGGCAGTTGTTACGCGAGTACCGGCAGGCGGCAGGGCTCTCGCAGGAGGCGTTGGCCGAGCGCGCCGGGCTGAGCACCCGGGGAATCAGTGACCTGGAGCGGGGCGCCCGTATGGTGCCTCGACTGGAGACCGTGCACCTCCTTGCCGAGGGATTGGGGCTGGACCGGGCGCAACAGAACATCCTGCTGGCCGCCCGCACTGGTGCCCCGCTGTCCTCTCCGGTGGGCGTTCCGGCCCCGGCCCGGGCGTCATTGCCTGTCCCCTCGACATCGTTGGTCGGGCGGGAGCGCGAGATCCGGGAGGCGGTCAACCTGTTGCAGCGCGAAGGCGTGCGGCTCCTCGCCTTGACGGGACCAGGCGAAGTGGGCAAAACCCGGTTGGCTCTCGCGGTAGCCGCTACCCTCTCCGCAGAGGTTTCGAACCTCACCTTTGTGTCTCTGGCTCCGGTGCGGGACCCGGCCCTCGTCACCTCGGCGATCGCCCAGGCCCTTGGTGTCCGGGAGGATGGGGACCGCTCCCTCAACCGATGCCATTGTCTCGGCGCTGGATACGCGGCATGTCCTGATGATCCTCGACAACTTCGAGCACGTCGTGGAGGCCGCGCCCCTGGTCGCGACCCTCCTGGCCGCCTGCCCCCAACTGCAGGTGCTGATCACCAGTCGTGCCGTGCTGCACCTCTCGGGGGAGCATAACGTCCCGGTGCCGCCGTTGGCACTGCCCGATCCCGAGCGTCAACACACCGTTGAGCAGCTGGCGGGGTCGGCGGCGATCCGCCGGTTTGTGGCCAGGGCTGCTCCCGCCCGGGCCGACTTCGTCCGAACGGAGACCACTGCGCCGATGGTGACCGGGCTCTGCCTGCGGAGGGAGGGCTTGCGACTGGCCATCGTGCTGGCCGCAGCGCGGGTCACGCTCCGGCCCCTGGCGAGCTGGCTGGCG
>JAUJLY010000218.1 GCA_030447145.1 Thermomicrobiales bacterium | reverse complement strand
TGCGTCCGGACGCACCGCAGCCTGCCGGCTCCCGCGAGTGTCTCGTCGCCGGTGTCCACCACCACCCACCCCGACAGTTGGGGCGCATGGGCGAAACGACCGTTGGCTGACAGGAATTCGCCAATCTCAAGGTCAGGATTGATACCCGGTTGCAAGCGGCGGAATACTTTGACGATGAACTGATTGTCAAAGACGACAGAGGTGTTGCTTTGTTCCGCCGAGACGATGCGCGCGTTGGCAAAGTTGAGGTCGTGCGTCGACGGAAAATCGTTCTTCAACTGGCGCCAACGCCAGGTGACCTCACCCTCGATGAGGCGTTCATCCTCGAAACCCTTGATGAACCAACTCAGAAAATCCGAATCCTCCATCGCATCACGGAGGTCCAGGCCGCCGTCAATCGGTGTCTGTCCCGTTGTTGCCACCAGTGGCACAAAATAGCGACTTTCCGCCCCACGGTCGAAGGCAAAACGCGCGATCACCAAGGCAGCATCAAGCCGTGCAACTCCTACGGGGACGACGACCTCCGGTGTGAGGGATTGAGCAGAACGCCCCTTGTCGCCGTACCATCGCTGGTTCTTGATCCACGATTCGGACTGCCTGACTGCCTCAACTGCGCGCTCTTCAAACGACATGAATGTCACCGTTGCCCTTCAGCGTTAGTATGGCTGTTGCTCGGGGCTCTCGAGCCGGAACCAGTAGAAAGCGTGCGGCCCGAACGTCAGGAAGTATGGCAGCGCACCAATGTGCGGGAAGCGCGTTTCACCCATGAGCTCCACTGGCTGCCACCCTTCGTACTCCGAAAGGTCGATTTCAGCGGCCTGCACGTACCGGCTCAAATTCACCACGCAGAGAATCGTCTCATTTTCATAGTGGCGCACATAAACCAGGATTTTCTGGTTGTCCGGATGCAGGAAGCGAATGGTGCCACGGCCGAACGCTCGATACCGCTTGCGCACCGCTATTAGCCGCTTCATCCAGTTCAGCAGCGAGGTTGCGATACGCGTCTGGGCCTCAACATTGACTGCCAGATATCCGTAGACGGGGTCCATGATGACTGGAGAGTAGAGCCTCGCCCAGTCCGCTCGGCTAAACCCGGCATTGCGGTCGATCGACCACTGCATCGGCGTTCGCACACCGTTCCGGTCACCAAGATAAATGTTGTCTCCCATGCCGATCTCATCGCCGTAATAGAGAACCGGCGTGCCGGGCATCGAGAACAGGAGCGAGTTGAGCATCTCAATCTGGCGGCGCCCATTGTCGATGAGCGGCGCCAGCCGTCGACGAATGCCGACGTTGATGCGCATTCGGGGGTCCTTCGCGTACTCAAAGTACATGTAGTCTCGTTCAGCGTCGGTCACCATCTCAAGGGTGAGCTCATCATGATTTCTCAAGAAGATGGCCCATTGAGAGTGCTCGGCAATAGCCGGTGTTGATTCCATGATCTCGACGATCGGCGTTCTGGTTTCCTGACGCATTGCCATGAACATGCGTGGCATCAGCGGGAAATGGAATGCCATGTGGAACTCCGGGTCCGCCTCCGAACCGAAGTACTCCACCACGTCGGAAGGCCACTGGTTTGCCTCCGCGAGCAGAATCTTTCCAGGGAACTCCTCATCGACCATACGACGCAGCTTCCGCAGGAACTCATGCGTTTCTGGAAGGTTCTCGCAGTTGGTTCCCTCGCGCTCGTAGAGATAAGGCACCGCATCACAGCGAAAACCATCGAGCCCCAGGTTGAGCCAAAAGCGAACGACGTCGAACATCTCCTCGTGAACCTGAGGATTGTCATAGTTCAGATCTGGTTGGTGACTGAAGAACCGGTGCCAGAAATGCTGTCCCGCTACAGGATCGTACGTCCAGTTTGATGTCTCAGTGTCCGTGAAGATAATGCGAGCACCTGAATACTCCGTTGGATCGTCGGTCCAGACGTAGTAGTCCCGCTTCGGCGAATTCGGGTTCGAGCGTGCCTCCTGGAACCACGGATGCTGGTCCGACGTGTGGTTCATGACGAGATCCGCGACGACCCGAAGGCCCTTCTCGTGGGCAACTTCCATGAATCGCCGGAAGTCCTTGATTGTGCCGAAATCCTCATGGACAGCGGTGAAGTCAGCGATATCGTAGCCGTCATCCAGGCCAGGGCTGGGATACATCGGCAGGAGCCAAATGCAGTCGACGCCAAGATCCCGGATGTAATCCAGCTTTTCGGACATTCCTGGGAAGTCACCAGTGCCGTCCCCCGAGGAGTCGTAGAACGACCTTACAGGTGCTTCATAGAACACCGCGTCCTTGAACCACATATCGTCGCGGCTCAACATGCAGATCCCTGCTCCCCTTCCGGCTCTCGTTCGAGCACATTGGCTGCCAGTTCAACGTGATGAACCGGCTATTCGAATCATGTTTGTCACCGGCACGGTTACGCGCAAAATGACGCGATCCTGGCAGTCTCCTGCTGCTACACAGGATAGTCGTGCAGCCCGACGCGCACGCGTGACTATCGTCCCAGACAGCCGTCCAGCATCCTCAAGGTTAGCCCCTGTTACCAGGCTTGCCCATGGTCCCTGGTGGAATGAGCAGCCATGCACTCCCAGACCGCATGACACCTCAGGTGCCGCACATATCCTGTTAGTCGGTCATTGCACATCGAGCGGCTGGTATGCGTCCGCGACCCATCGTACGCCCACGAGTTGCCCTAGAACTGCAGATCGACGAAATCGACATGCCGCCACGGCTTGATATGCAGGATCATCGCCGGATTCACCAACGGGTCGAGCCGAAGGTGCTGCCAGGAACCCGTCCAACTGAATGTCTGATCGCTGAACAGCTCGCGCGCGATGTACTGCTGATCGTCCGCAATTCCGAGGGCGTGCGTCGGTATGTTGAACCACGCGTCATGCACCTCGAAGGGGTTGACGTTTACCATGACCAGGACAATATCGCTATTGTCCGGCGTGGACTTCACATAGCCGATCAGGTTCTCGTTCTGCACTTCGAAAAACTCGAGATTGTCATATTCCTGCAATGCAGGGTGCTCGCGCCGCATTGCATTAAGTCGGCTGATGTACTCGCTGATGTTCCCCGGGCGGTCCCAGTCCCATACCTTGTACTCGTATTTCTCGGAGTGAAGATACTCTTCCTTCCCTGGGACGGGCGTGTTCTCGCACAGCTCGTAACCACTGTAGATGCCATAGACGCTTGAGAGGGTGGCGGCGAGCACAACTCGCGCCTGGAAGGTCGGCCGGCCTCCTTGCTGAAGCACCATTGGCAGGATGTCGTGCGTGTTCGTGAAGAAGTTGCCCCGAAAGAACTCTTTCATCTCAGTCTGGGTCAACTCCTGCGCATACTCCACCAACTCATGCTTGAAGTTCCGCCAGGTGAAGTAGGTGTAGCTCTGCGCGAACCCCGCTTTCGCCAATGCCTTCATTACTTTCGGCCGAGTGAATGCTTCCGACAGGAAAATGACGTCGGGGTGGGACTCGTGGACCTTGGCGATCAGCCATTCCCAAAAAGCCGTTGGTTTGGTGTGAGGATTGTCAACGCGGAAGGTGCGCACTCCGTGGTTCACCCACACCATGACGACGCGATAGACCTCATTCCACAGCGACTGCCAGTCGCTGCTGCCGAAGTTGAGCGGATAAATGTCCTCATACTTTTTCGGCGGATTCTCCGCGTACTTCATGGTCCCGTCCGGCCGGATAAAAAACCACTCCGGATGCTCCTTTACCCAAGGATGGTCCGGTGAAGCTTGGAGGGCGAGGTCAAGCGCTATCTCAAGGCCGTGCTTGGCCGCAGCGGCCACAAGCTCGTCGAAATCCTCGAAGGTGCCGAGGCCCGGCTCTATTGCATCATGGCCGCCATCCTGGCTCCCGATCGCATACGGTACTCCTGGGTCGCCCGGTTCCGCTATCAGCGTGTTGTTGCGGCCCTTCCGCTTGGTCGTGCCAATGGGGTGAATAGGCGTGAAATAGAGTACGTTGAACCCCATTTCTTCGACTCGAGGGAGCTGGGCGATTACGTCTTGAAACGTTGCGCTCACGCCCTCCCTGGTTCCGGAGGACCTGGGAAAGAGTTCGTACCATGCTGAGAAACGGGCTGCGACACGATCGATATAGAGAGGCAGTGGCTTGTCGAGCGTCGCGGCACCCTGCCGATTGGCGTTGATCCGCACCATCTCCTGAAGGTCGGAACCCAGCATCAGCTCGGCCGCTCTACGCTGGTCCGATGCGGTCCGGGCCCTGTTCACGATCTCCTTCATCGCCTCTGTGTCGGGATCGCTCGCCCTTGAGAACGTCTCCTCGACAATGTGAAAGCCTTCCTGAAGTTCTGAGGAGACGTCAAGCGCAGCGGCCACCTTCTTCGTGAGCTCGTCGCGCCAGGTTTCGAACCGATCAGGATACGCAAGCACGGAGAATTCGGCGGGACCGATGACGGTGGCGTGGAACTCGCCATACCAACGATCGTTATCGCCCCGTCGCATCGGTGTCTCGTGCCACACTTGCTCGCCGTTCTGATGGTATTGGACGACTGCGGCGATCAGGTCGTGGCCATCCCGAAACAGATCGGCGCTTACCTCAACGGTGTCACCGACCTCTCGTTTCGCGGGATAGCGGCCACAATTAACAGAGGGTGTGACATCCTCGATCTGGACACTGCTTGGGGGAGCCTCTCGCGTATGGTCGAGATCAATCAAGGAGAAGGTCCTTTCTCGTGTATTTCGATCAGGCTGACGAAATTGGTGGCCGTGGCCAGCGGCCCATAGAGTATCGGCCGGACGCTGACGGCGACCTTCGCAACAGTTTCCAAACGCGCTTTACTTGCACCCGGGCCATAGTGCGACAACAATCGGCAGTGGAAACCGCACCGAGTGGCGAGAGGCCGGCTCTTGTCTCGTTTATCCAATGCTTCGGCGCAACGATTCTCCCAGCCCCACTGCCGGGATCAATGACGGCGCTCCCGCTCGTTCCGTGCCAGCAGTACCAGGAAGTAACTATGCCTCGCCCCAAGGCGCAAAGGCCGAGTCGTCGTCCAGCCCTGATTAAATTAATGTTGCTGCTCCTCGTCACGGTGGTCGGCGTGTCGAAAGTCACCGTCGAAGATATCCATCTCGGCGAAGCCGCTCCTCCGTCTACCAGCCTCGCAGTTGACGAGGAGACGTATTATAGGTTTGTCGCGCCGCGGCTCGACAGGATGGTGGTAGAGGTCGATGGCGTAGCCGAGATGGTTAACGACAAGAGCCGCGACATCATCGCATTGACGATCAGTGCCAATCGCATAGAGACACTCTCGGAGGCAATTGTCGAGTTTGGTGAACAGAATGGGGTACCCGAGTGATTCGGGAATGTTCACCATCGCATCCTCCAGAGTACCGATACCTTCGCATATGCCTTTGATGAGGCTCGCTCGGCGCTGAGCCGCTTAGACTTTTCGGCAATGACGGTACTGGTCCCCAATTCAACGACGCAGCCCACATGCTGCATCTCGCGCAGGAGGAGATGACTTCAATCGCTGGCAGCGATTCTGCCCTCTTCCAGGCAGAAGCAGTGACCCGCACCGCTCCCGAGCGGAAGTCTCACCTTTCATCCGCGCCAAGCGACTGAGGACACGATCACATGAGATACGAAGTGAGATACATGGTTGACGGGCAGGAGGAATCCACAGTCGTCGACGTGGAGACGGCAGCAGAGGCGGCCGAGGCGGCACGGCAGGAGCACGCGAGCCACGGCGAGAACTTTGAGCTCATTCAGGTCCAGTTGCTCGATGATCT
>JAUJLY010000217.1 GCA_030447145.1 Thermomicrobiales bacterium | reverse complement strand
CCAGCTGGTTGCCAAAGGTGGTCTTGCCGGCGCCCGGCACACCGGTGATCAGGCAGGTCCGGTGTACGGGAAGCCCGCCGCCGGTGATCGCGTCAAAGCCCGCGATGCCGGTGGGGAGGCGGGTCGGCTGCCGCGTACCGGCTGCCTGGTTCTGCTCGGTCATGGGGTCCTTTCATCCTGCGGGAGAGACCGCGCCGGTCCCGTACCCTGCGGCAGTGTATGCGCACGTCGGATGCCGAGAGGGCGGCGCGGTCCGGGACGCGGGGGCGGCCCCCTTTTGGTTTCGGCAGCTCCTTCGGAGCAGCGGTTCAATGGCTTCCCAGAGGTCGTCCGGGGCAAGCAGGTGACTCATGGTAACCCATCATGCCACGCCCCCGGTTTTGCACCATGCTCTCAGTGACAATGTGTCTCTCCACAGCCCCGCCACGCCCTCAGTCCAGGTAACTCCCCCGTTTTCGTTCCCGGAGCGGGAGACTTTGGGCCTCCCACCTCCTACCTAGACGGGGAGCCGCACGGTAAAGGTACTGCCCTTACCTTCCTGGCTCTCCACGTGCATGCTGCCCTTGTGCTGCTCAACGATCTGCCTGGCTCCAGCCAGCCCAATCCCTATTCCCTCAAAGCTATTGGTCACATTCGTCCCTCTCCGGTACCGCTGGAAGATGAGCTCGTGCTCACCCGCCGGAATACCCACACCTTCATCGCTCACTGACAGGACCGCCCACTCCGGTTCCATCGCGAGCGAGACCGTCACACGGCCACCCTCCGGGCTGTACTTGATGGCGTTGGACAGCAGGTTGTCGATGACCCGGTCGATTCGGTTGGCGTCGACGGTGGTATACAGCTGCTCGTGGGGCGTGTCGAAACAAATGTGGTGCTTGTCGGTTTGCGGCCTGATCTGCTCGATAGATGAGCGCGCCAAGGCCACCAAGTTGGCAGGCGCAAATTTCAGCTCCAGCGGTCGGCCGATCTCGAGCAGCGCAACGTCCTGCAACTCTGCCAAGATGACTTCCATCTGGGTCGTGCTGGCTTCCAGCCAGTCCAGCCCCTCTTCGATACGCTGCCGGTCATCAGCGGGGAGTTGCATCTGCACCAGTCGTCGCTGCAGCAGCTGGGCACGGCCGCGAATGGCGGTGACGGGAGTGCGCAAGTCGTGGACGGTCAATGTGAGGAAGACATCCCGCATATGCACTGCCCGTTCGGCCTCGTCTCGGGCGGCGCGTGCCTCGGCGAGCAACCGCTCACGTTCTGCCTCGGCATGCTTGCGGTCAGTAATGTCCTGCGTGGTGCCCAACATGATCTCAGGCGTACCATCGGCGGTAAAAAACGGCCGACCGTAGGCAGCAATCCAGGTGATCTGCCCATTCGGTCGTCGAATCCGATACTCGGCTTGATAGCCCTCGCCAGTCTCCACCGCCCGCTTCACGGACGCCTGCATGGCGGGCCGGTCCTCCGGCAGCATCATCTCCATCAGCCGGCTGTAGGGTAACTCGTCGTGGGGTGCGAGGCCGAAATTCACCTTGCACCCTTCCGAGGTCTCCAGCATCATCGTGCTGAGGTCCAGTTCCCATGAGCCCAGCCCACCAGCCCGAAGAGCGAGACGGTGACGCTCCTGCGCCTTGCGGAGGGCCGACTCCGCGTTACGCAGACGCGCCTCGATCGGCAGATGCAGCTTCATGGCTTGACGTCCCTTTGACCTGCGGCGATACGCCTAGAATATGCCTCATGCTACAATAAAGATAAGCACACAACCTGCGCGTGACTCCCACGCGAAACGCTTAGAGCGTCCGAAGCGAGCTGAAGTATCGGCCCTCGGGCGCTTTTTCTATGCCTGACACACCGAATCAGTAATTCAACATCACCGTCCCGATTACCGACTACAAGCTCCGCAAGAGTGAAGACGGTACCGAGTCCGAGAAGTACGCTATCACCGGCCAAGCGTCGACTCGTGAGCTTGACGCGATACTGACCGATCTACAGGGAGAATTTGTCGGATGCTCCCACACCGACGCTTTCTACCGTCACCCGCGATCGTTCGCTGAAATCTCCGGGGCGGCGTTATCTACAGGCTCAGGATCCGATAGCGACACTTCCTCATTAGCTCCTTGAGTTTCCGGAGTGGATACCCACTGGTCCAGCCCCTGGACGCTAGCCTCAAGCGTCGCAGTCTGGCCCTGAGGGCGTTGCGTAGATCAGGTACGCTGCGGCTGCCATTGCGGATCGTCCGCCCAGCTATTCACGTCGGTTCATCGAGAACTCTCTCGTGATCATGATCGACGTGCATTCAATCCGGGCCCAACTCAGTAACGTAGGCAGCATCCTGCCTCGGCGGCATCGTCAGCATGCCCACGCTAGACGCCCCAGTCCCGGCCGATCCACGCGCCAGGAATCGACCCCTCGGCGACCCACTCCTCATGCTCGGCCATCCAGTCAATCGAGCGGTACTGCTCGATTGACATGCCGAACTGCTCTGCCCGCCTGTTCTCTTCGGCGTCACATTCAGCACGCCACGCGTCCTGGCCGATCTCGGCAATGTGCCTGGCGATGATCAGCGATTCCGCGATCAGCTCATCGACGTCAAGGCCGTGGCGCTCCGCTTCCAGCGCGGCGATGCGCCGGATCTCCGGATCGTTGGGCGAGTGCTCGAACTCCCTGGCCCGCGTCTGGGCCTCGAGCTTCTCCAGGCGTCGCATCTGTTCGCTTGTGACCATTACTTCACCCTCCGGAGTCGGGTCCCCTCGGAAATGCCAGCAGCCGCTTCCAGTGCGGCAAGCCGTGCTTCCATCTCGATCTGGTTGGTGATACTGACACTCGTTTTCGCCAGGCTCGCAATGGCCGATGCCTGGGCCGGTTCCAACGTGCCTGTCTTCACGGAGATCATGCACGCCCGCAGGATCGCCGGCAGCTGATCGGGCGTGATCTGTTCCCCCATCGCCGCCCATGCCTTTGCCGCACGCCGGGCATTCGCTCGAGCCTCGCCACCCTTGCGCTGCCCTTTTGCACGTTGATCGGCATGTTCTGGATCGTGGCTCATGCAATAGGGTCGACCAGGTAAGACCTTGCCCTTGCACGGTCGTCCTGCCTTGGTGAACGCGTTGCATGTGGTGTGCATCTGCGACTACCTGGACCTTCCCGCTGCGACATCAGCGTCATCGGCCACGAGGTGATACTCCCGAACGACACCCTGCCCACACACCGGGCAGCCGGTCGCCGGCATGTTGGCGCCGAGCTCTTCACCCGTCACCGGGTCGATCGTCACCACTCGGGACGGCTTTCCATAGCAGGCGCGACACGACGCCGGCTTGAGGTACCGCTCGATGCGAACGAGTCGCCCCCTGACGTTGTTGGAGCTCATGACTGCCTCACCTCTCGGGCTGCCCGCTTCGCTTCGGAGTCGGGATCGGCGGCGTCCAGTGGCTCGCCGCTGTCGACAACACGTCCCAGTGGTCTCCCCTCGGCGCCCGGGAATAGTTCGGCGTGGTGTCGTGGATCCGGTAGAGCGGCTCTGGTCGCGTCATGCGGCCCGGTCCTTTCGCTGGGCTTCGAGATAAGCGACAAGCTCCGGTCGAAACCGGGTGATCAAGCGACGAAGCTCGTCATCGAGCAGATCACTGGGAGTCCCGACAAGGCGATCACCCTCGAGCCGAATCCTCACGCCGCGATATCCCAAAATGCGGATAACCTGCCGGGCCTCCATCACAGTTCCTCCCAGTCGTCGTCCGTCGGCTTGCGCGAGAAGGGAACAACGGTTGAAGAATGGGAAGTATTGGAGGAATCTCCTGCGTTATGTCGTGCCGAGTGCGGATTGTTGAAATTCTTGGAATCGTCGACCGTAGCTGCTGGGATAATTCGCCATTGTTCGGCAGGCTTGGTCGTGGTGGACGGATCGCGGCGAGACTCGATCTGTCCGTCAGATTCGGGGTATCGGAGTGACACCGCAAAGTCGTCTGTCTTGACGTTGCCAAGTTTCTGGAGAATGACGCCCCGCTGGACCCAACCCTCGGGATCTCCATATGTCTGGAGAACTCGCTTGATCCGCGAGTGGATTCCCGTCCCTTTGGCCATGCCGGACTCTCCCAGGAGCGGCATGACGGCATGAATGTTCTGGCGGACCCATTCACCCAGTTCGATCGCCTCAGTCATTCGTTCAGGACAGACGAGAACATTGGGATTATCTGGATTCCAGGCGGCATTGAGGATCAGAGCGAGGCGAGCGACGTGGTTGGGTAGTTTGGAGTAGTACCCGTTGCGAACTCCTTTGGTTTGGTACTGCAGTTCAGCGTTCTCGTCGTACCACTCGCACCAGAGTTGACGGGCGTCTGGGTGGAGTTGCATGCAGAGCCCGCCCTGCCCATCATCCAGCGTGGGCAGTCGGTCGATCTCCCGGAAAATGTCAACTACCGGGTCGAGAAGAGCGGGATCGATGTCCTCGTCGGTCCAACGCCGAATTCCGATGGTCGGCACAATAGGAATGAATCGCTCCAACATCCCGTCTCGCTGACCATTGGGATTGTGCAGGGACGGAAAGACATCGGGCTGAATCCCTCCCAGGATGCAGGCGACGGGATGCGTCGAATAGACGGCCTCACCGTTCCTCCGATCCGCCTTTATTGGGGCACCGGCGTGCAGCGAGAGATACTCCTGACGGTCCGACCCCTTACCACCGCGGTACTGGTCCATGGACTTGACGAAGCTCACCACCTCATCTCGAATGATCGCCACGCCAGGCGCGGTCTCGAGCATTGAAACGAGTGCCTCGAGCGTGAGGTTCGTCGAAAAATAGTGCCTCAGTCTCGGCCGAACCGGCTTCAACCCCCGGGCGTCTCGGTCCTTGGCCTGCCAAGCCTCGAGGTCGCGCTCGAACTCCACCAAAACCTTCTTGTAGAGGGCGTGAGCTTCCTTCTGGAGAACATCTGTCGGCCACTGTGCCGCCGACAACGAGGGGCTTTTCGCGGTTCCTACGGCCGACACGATGGCGATGTACAGCGTCGCGTACTGCCGGTAACCGCGCTTCAACTGGATGTAGAGTCGATTGCCGATCAAGGAACCGAACAACGCCAAGATCGGCACGGCCACCATCTCGACCGGCACGCCGATCGATGTGGCGGCTGCAAGGCAGTAGGACCGGAATGTCGGCGGAAGGACGTGTACGGGAAACGGGGGAACCGCAACCGCGGCGGGTTGCTCAATGCTCCCCCTCGTAAGCGCTGCCACCTCTTCCCGGAGTTGGTCGAAGTCGACAGCCTCAGCGGGCATGGGGCACCTCCTCGGTCACGCCAGCCACTTCAGCAACATGGATTACCTGATCAGGGAAGCGGTCGATGCCATGTAGCTGAGGGACCAGCACGAAGAGGTCGCCGCCTTTGCGGCACGTACACGTCCATAGTTGCTTGCTGGGACTAACTGAGAAGTTCGGGTGCCGATCCTCGTGGTCTGGAAATACACAGTGCCCGATGAGGTTTTTTCCTACCGGCCTAAGCGTCATGCCAAGTTCATGCTGGCAGTACTTCTCCAGCGTCACCACAGATTTCAGCCGAGTAGCAAGATTCTTGACACGCTGGTATCGTTCTTCATTTCGCTGCGGCCAGACTGGAGCGATCGGATGAACGCTCAATCGCTTGCGTCGTGCAAGCTCGATTTGCACATCGCGTAGTGCCACGAGGACGTAGTCGAGGGACGCCTGTGGAAACTCCCACGATGCCTGATCCTGCTCAAGTTCAATAAGGATCTGAGCGGCCTGATACCGAAGATATTCCTCTTCGGCGGCTAGGTCCGC
>JAUJLY010000216.1 GCA_030447145.1 Thermomicrobiales bacterium | reverse complement strand
AGCCCGGTTGAGGTGCTCGTTGGCGGCGCAACGCTGTTTGTACTATCCGTGAATCGCTACGAACGTCTCGAAGCTTCATAAATAAAGTCCCCTGCGGTCTGCCAAAGGAGCAGTTGTTTGGAAATCGATTCGTTCATTGCCCGTGCGTTACAGGTCCTTCTGGCCATCGGTGGGGCCTATCTTCTTGCAACCTGGTTCGTGTTGGCGATATGGACCTTCCGGGATATCGAGGCTCGTAGCCGCAACGCAGTCACCCAGATATTCTCCACGCTGCTGGCCGTCTTTTTCTGGATTCCCGGTGTGCTGCTCTACATGCTGCTCCGGCCGAAAGAGACCCTGGACGAGGCATATCAACGGTCGCTTGAGGAGGAGTATCTGCTCCAGGACCTGCAGGAACTTCCACTCTGTCCAACGTGCAATCACTTCGTGCATGACGATTGGCAGCTCTGCCCTCACTGCAATACGCAGCTTCGCGAACCGTGCGGCAACTGTCGGCATCTTGTAGACCTGCACTGGGATATCTGTCCCTATTGTGGTCAGGAGCAGGAGACCCACGTCCCGCACGTTCAT
This sequence comes from Thermomicrobiales bacterium, assembly GCA_030447145.1. Lineage (GTDB taxonomy): Bacteria > Chloroflexota > Chloroflexia > Thermomicrobiales > UBA6265 > UBA6265. Next base: position 5,209 of record JAUJLY010000216.1, on the reverse strand, counting down.
GAGAAGAAAGTGGATGGCGGGAAGCACGGCTGGATCGATCCGGCAATCATCGAGAAGCGCCTGCGGGACGAAGAGGCCCGGCGTCAGCATGAAGCGCCCCGTGCCCTGCCAGCCGCCACCGCGATCGATCGCGATCTCCTGAGTCCTGCCGCCCAGAATCTCACCCAGGAAACGACGGTTATCACTGCGAGGCCCTCACAGGATGGTCGACCGCCATTGACGCAGGTAGGCAAAGCGCCAGTAGGGCCAGATATCACCGATCTTCAGGGTGACGGCAGCAACGGGACCGAAGAGAAGGTTGGGGAGCCGGTAAAAATTCCAAGAAAGTTCCGTATTAACGTTGATTAGACGCGCTCACCACATTCGCATACAAGAACGCCCGGCTCTATTGGCCGGGCGTTCTTGTATGCAGGTTTCGCGCTTTCGACAGGAAGCCGGCGGATGGCAGCTAGGAGTCCGCGACCTCAAAGGACGTTGACAGCAACGCCGTCGAATCGCCGCCTACCCAGACATCGAATGTCGTCGCATCGATCGTCCAGACTTTGCTTGCTGCATTCCAATAGCGAAGCTCATCCGGCCCAAGCGTGAACCCAAGCGTTCTCACTTCCCCGGCACTAAGTGAAATCCGCTGGAAGCCCTTCAATTCACGAACCGGTCGTGATGACGCACCGTAGCGTTGGTGTATATAGAGTTGCGCAACCTCGTCTGCCTCGCGATAGCCGGTGTTCTTGACGTCGACTGATACCCTGAGTGACTCTCCAGCCCTGATGCTTGACCTGTCCAAAGAGAGACGGCTGTACTCGAAGCCGGCATAGATCAGCCCGTGTCCGAATGGGTAGAGTGGGGTGCTTTCTTCGTCCCAGTAGCGATGAGCCTGTTTTTCCGGCTGCTGCGACGTTGTATGGGAATAGATCATCGGTATGTGTCCAACGCTTCGCGGCCAGGTAAAGGGCAGCTTGCCTCCTGGTGAGACGTCTCCAAACAGCAGGTTGGCAACCGCGTGTCCCCCCATGGAACCGGGGTACCAGATGTCAAGGATGGCTCCGACATGGTCGGATGCCCAACGGAGATCAAGCGGTCTCCCGTTCATCAGCAGCATAACGACTGGAGTTCCGGTACCGACGACTGCCTTCAGGAGATCGAGTTGGCGTCCGGGGAGTTCCAGGGAGGAGCGGGATGCGTTCTCCCCAATCATGTTCTGCCATTCGCCGAGGACGATGACCGCGACATCGGCATCAGCCGCGAGCTTTACTGCTCGTTGGAACTCGACATCGTCGTCGAAGTCGGGCTGCTGGTCGGGGATGTTGCCCGGGAACATATCGAACATCGACGGAAATGCTCGATGGGCCCGCCGTATACCAGGCGCGTAGCTGATAGTTACCCTGTCTCCCGCTTTCTCCCGCAGGCCGTCCAGGACTGTAATTGTCTCATCCTGGTTGAAATCGAACACCCAGGGGCCAACCGTGTCCCTTTTGGAGTCGGCGAGCGGTCCAATGACTGCGATGGAGCTCCATTCGTGTACGTTGAGCGGCAACAACTCCTGCTCGTTCCTGAGAAGCACCTCCGAACGTTCCGCCGCGATACGCGATTCAGTTCGATGCCGTGTGTCACCAAGAACTTCCTCTGCACGGGACTGGTCAACGTAGGGATTCTCGAACAGTCCCATCCGGACCTTGGCCTCAAGTACCCGGAGCACACTGGCATTCAAATCGTTCTCAGAAAATTGACCACTCTCAAGAGCACTGGGGAGCGACTCGAATGCGGGGTCGGCGATCGCCATCTCCATATCGACTCCGGCATTGAGAGCACGAACAGCAGCGTTCGATAGGTCTCGTGCAAAGCCATGGGTGACGAGATCACGGACGGCGTTGGCATCGCTGACGACGAAACCGTCGAAGCCCCATGTTTTTCGGAGGACCTGGGAGAAGAGCCAATTGTTGCCTGTCGCCGGGACTCCGTTGAGGTCCATATACGCTGACATCACATTGCCACATCCGGCCTTGATTGCTGCTTCGAATGGAGGGAAATGAACGTTCCAGAGCTCGTAGTCGGAGAGGTTTACTTCATCGTAGTCCCGGCCACCCAGCGAGGCACCGTAGCCCGCAAAGTGCTTCGGCCCTGATATCAGCCGCTCTTTCTGCCCGACGGCATCTCCCTGAAAACCGCGCACCTGAGCCACGGCCACGGCTGCCCCAAGATAGGGATCCTCGCCGGCCCCTTCGATCATTCGTCCCCAGCGAGGATCACGTGCGATGTCGACCATGGGGGCGAACACCCAGTGGATGCCTACGGCTCGCGCCTCCCTTGCCGCGATGGACTGCACCCGCTCGATCAGTTGCATATCCCAGGATGCAGCCATGCCTATCGGAACCGGGAAGACAGTCCGGTATCCGTGAATCACATCGAAGCCGAAGAGCAGGGGAATCCTGAGGCGCGTTTCCTCCATCGCGATGCGCTGAAGCCGGTTGGTTTCAGCGGGATCGGTGACGAAGAGAAGTGAACCGACTTCGCCACGCCTGAGCGCAGCTTCTATGACATCTGGTTGGGGTAGGGGACCCGAGCCATCGGGTGACTCCTGGTCGGACACAGAGCCAAAGTAGAAGTACTGGGTGAGCTGACCCACCTTTTCCGCTGGAGTCATCCGCCGAAGGAGGCCTTCGGCTCGTTGGCGAACTGCCATAGCATTGTCATTGGTGGGTGGGTGACTGGACATCGAGGTGGTGACTCCCTGGCGAGTGGTGATAGGTCAGCGTGTTGATGCCACGGACCATCAAGGTAAAGGCGGCGTGTAGGTGGGCGAGAGTCCGTGAGGTTCTTGCTGGAGGTGCGCGTGTACCAAACTGGTAATCACGGAAAAGCCCGGATGCAATCCGTCCGTCGTGTCGACGGTAATAGCCGGATATCCCAGCGTCGACAGATTGTAGGAATCTCTGTCCAGCCCGGCTATCAAGTCCGGGAGCGCTTCCAGGTCGAAGTGCGCGCCATGCCGCTGGCCGTTCGGTGAGCGCTCGCGATATCGACGAACGATTGTCTCGCGATCCGACCAACATTGAACGATCTGAACGCGCGCGGTTGTTGACATCCGATCGAGGTCGGCCGAAGCGAACGCGCGATCGAAATTGCATTCCACCATGAGGCTCGTGCCATGTCGGAGCATCGACGTGGCAAGGTCGTAGAGCAAGCGCGTGCTGGCGTAACCCAATCTTCGGGAGTCTTCCCTGTCTTGTGTTCCGATCGCGTCCGCCAGCGACTCCTTGATGACGTCTTTCTCCAGCAGAGGTAACCGCAGATCTCCAGCAAGGAGCCGGGCAAGGGTCGTCTTGCCTGAGGCCGGTGCGCCACAAACGACGATGAGGGCGGGCAGAGGGGCATCTTCCGTCATGCCGGAAACTCATCAGACTTCAGTGGGACACCACCTTATCCGCTTCGTCACGTGCAGGAGCAATAGCGAGACGTGAAGGTACGGCGTCCGGCCGTACCTGAAAGTTGAATTTGGTGCGGATGGCGTCGAAGAAGTTCGTGATGGTGACGCGGATCAACTGAAAGGTATGCTCCCCACGTTGAATCTTGATGAGATCGTCTTTTTGGACCTCCATAGTCTGTTGGCCATCGAGGATCATGTATCCAGGATGGACGTTAGAGTGGATGATCTCGATGAGCGCCTCTTCCGAGGTGATCATTGGTGTGCGGATGGGGGAATGGCAGTTGATTGGCACGACCGCAAAACCACGGACCCCGGGCGTGAGGATCGGACCGCCAGCTGCCATACAGTAGGCGGTGCTACCGCGTGGGGTGGAGACGATCATGCCGTCCCCTGGATAGGTGTTGACATAGTATCCGTCGATGTAGACTTCGTCCTCGATCATCCGGTTGCCACCGCGAATCACCACGTCGTTGATGGCCCAGCCCTGGTCATACTCCTTGTCATCCCGGTAGATCGAGGCCTGGAGCGTCGAGCTTTCGTCGATATCGTATTTTCCGTCCAGGAAGAGTTGGAGTGCGGCTGTCCAGTCCTTCTGCTCCACGAGGGCCAGGAAACCTACCTTGCCGAAGTTGATGCCGAACAAGGGAATGTCGGGAAAGGCGTTCGCCATGCGCATCATCAGGCCGTCGCCGCCAAAGACGATGATCGCATCCACATTCCGCCGGTCGCCGGCAAGGATGTCGGGCTCGGCTACGGTCGTGTGCCCCCGGGTTTCAAGCCATTGCCCGACTGTTGTACTCAGCTCCTTTGCTTCGGGTTTACTGAAGGCGGCGACAATACCGAGCCGTTGGGACATCCGGTGGTTCTCCCTCAATACATGCGGCGGAGCGCATTAGTCCTCTTGTCGCGGGGGTGTCAGATAGGAAGCCTGGTCATCATCCAGATTGAAGCGATAGAGAGCCGCCGGGCGGTGACTTCCTTCGCGGCGCTTTTCATGAGTATCCGTGAGAATGCCGCTGGTAATCATGCGGCGGCGGAAGTTGCGCTTGTCCATCGGTTGGCCAAGGATCGTCTCGTACGTCTGCTGCAATTCGGATAGCGTAAATGTGGACGGTACGAGATAGAACGCGATGTTCGAATAGCCAAGTTTGGCCCGGAGACGAATGAGTGCATAATCAAGGACCATCTGATCGAGACCGTCTGCGGGTTGCGCATCCTTGACCAGAGGCCATGAGAGATCAATAGTGCCGACTGTGACAGGCGTATCTGGGGAGAAGAGGCCCAGATAGCTGATCACAATCTCCCTCACGACCCCATGACCGGGGCTGAAGGTATAGAGCTGCTCAAGATACTGAGCATCAACCCCGGTCGCCTCGCGAATGATGCGCACCGCCGTCTGGTCCAATGTTTCCTCCGCGGTGGGCACCGAAGAAGGAAGATAGCCGGCATGACAGATGGCTGTTTCAAGCTGGGTACCATTCCACCGGATGAGTGCAACACAGACGCGGAAAGATATTCCCGGCGTGGCGTGCGGGGTTTCGTCGGTAGTTAGCTGCGAGGACGGCATGTGCGGCTGGATCATTGGTAGGTGGGCCCTGTCGCCGGTCGCGTATGCCGGCGGGATGGAGAGATGAACCGGGAGATGCGGTGCACAACCTGTTGCAAGGATGCCAGAAGTCGAACCTGTCTGGCATGTCCGGCTGTTTCCCGGTAGACTTGGCGTGGCCGCTTTGGCGGATGGTGAAATGGTATCACAAGGGTCTTTGGAACCTTTGTTCCAGGTTC
>JAUJLY010000012.1 GCA_030447145.1 Thermomicrobiales bacterium | reverse complement strand
CGAAGGCGAGGTGAAGACAGACGAAGTCTCTGGACAGCTTCCCGTCTACGACGATGAGGAAGCGGCCTGTCCGCGTAGCACCGCCGCTTCCGGTGTTTCCGGCTCATACCAGGTGACCGGTCTCACAAGCACTGCTGACGACCAAGCGCTCGCAAGGGCTGCCACCAGTTATCCGGCCTGGGTCACGGACCGCTACCTTCAGCTGGGCGACACGGTGACGCCGCGGACGATCGAACTCGCGCTGGACATCGCAGGCGGGGCGGCAAACCCATATGAGCAAGCGGTTTTGGTCGAACAGTGGCTGCGATCCAACATCGCCTATGACGATCGGGTGCCTGCTCCGCCGGATGATGCGGATGTCGTCGACTACACGCTTTTCGAGCTCGGCCGCGGATACTGCGAGCACTTCTCGTCTTCAATGACGGTGATGATGCGGGCTCTCGGCGTGCCCGCCCGGACGGTCGTCGGCTATTATCCCGGTGAATATGACGAAGGGAGGGGAGGATTCCTCTATCGGCAGCTGAACGCGCATGCCTGGACGGAGGTATTCTTCCCGGACTATGGCTGGATCCCGTTCGAGCCGACAGCCAACCGGCCGCTTTCCGAGCGTGAGATGCAGGAGTTGGAAGCAGCAGTATCGCCTGAGGCGACGGAAGTTCTTCCGGAAAGCACCCCGGCAGACGAGCGGGTCCAATCGGAAAGTACGCCAGCCGTCGAGCCGCCGACCCTGGAAAACCCCGGGCCACCGATGATGACGACCGTTGACGAGGGCGGAGGAGTGCCGGACTGGGTTCTTCCGGTCGGAGCAGGCTCGGTGATGCTCGCGTTCGTTGCGGGAGGGGCGTGGCTCAGATGGCACTGGAGGCTTCGCGGTTTGCCCCAGAGTTCCGCGCTCTTCTCGAAGCTGGTGCGGGTTGGCCGATTTGGCGGAGTGAAGCCATCCCCAACCATGACACCACGGGAATATGCGGCCAACTTCTCCGAGTCACTGCCCCTCGCCGGGTCTTCTGCGCGCCGGATCGTACAGGTCTATGAGCTCGACCAGTATGGCTCTGCTGAAGTAGATGCAGGACAGCTGGCTGCTGCAGGTGAGGCGTGGCGGCAGGTACGATCCCAGGTACCACGCCTGCTGCTCCGGCGGCGGCGGCAAGGATAGAGTCGGGGCTTCCCCGGAAAGCGGAGAGTACGGATGTCTGGTCGGGTGCTGGTTGCCGGCGCTATCAACACGGACCTTGTAGCGACCGTTGATCGCGCTCCCGAGGCTGGGGAGACGATCACCGGTCGTTCATTTGCTATTCATAGCGGCGGCAAGGGCGGGAACCAGGCAGTTGCCGTGGCACGCTCCCGTGCATCCGCCGTCATGCTCGGGGGAGTTGGCCGAGACGAATTCGGCTCAGCCCGGAAGTCAGATATGGCCTCAGACCAGATCGAAACTTCGTGGATCGCGACGATCGACGGTGCATCGTCCGGGGTAGCGCTGATCACCGTCGAGTCATCCGGAGAAAATCGCATCGCGTATATCCCTGGAGCGACGGCGAAGGTCACTCCTGACCACTGCGCCGCTACCGTCAACGCCATTCAACCCTCGCTGATACTTTCAACAAATGAGCTCTCCGTCGATTGTCACAGGGTTCTCTTCGAGTGGGCTCGCGGAAGGGACGTGCGGGTGATCTTCAACGCCGCTCCCTACTCCGATGACCTCGTGGGGTTGCTGCATCTTATCGATGTCCTGATCGTGAACGAGGGCGAGGCAACCGCACTGCAGGGTGGGACGGCGGATGGGATGAGCCCTGAAGAGCTTGCCGCGGGTCTCAGGTCGATCGGAGCAATCGATGTCGTCATTACCCTTGGGGCGGGCGGTTCCTTCGCTCTCAGCAACGATGAGTCATTGACCGTGCCGGGTCACCGGGTCGACGTGGTCGACACTACGGGCGCGGGTGACACCTTCTGTGGAGCCCTTGCTGCCCGGATGTTGGAGGGGGCAGCGTTGCCAGAGGCAGTCCGGTATGCCAACGCCGCGGGAGCACTGGCGACAACCCGCTCGGGGGCGCAACCGTCGATCCCCAACCGGGAAGAGATACAGAAGCTGATGGAGTAGGGCGAAAAAAACCGCCTTGGGGCTTCCCCAAGTCGGTCCTAGTCTGCGGCGGAAGGGGAGGGATTCGAACCCTCGAGAGGTTTAACCCCCTACACGATTTCCAATCGTGCGCACTAGGCCAGACTATGCGACCCTTCCATGCTTTTTCCTGCAAGATCGGCGTCCCGCAGCGGAGAGGGCGGGATTCGAACCCGCGGTGGCTTTGACACCACACTGCTTTTCGAGAGCAGCACCTTAAACCGCTCGGACACCTCTCCGCGCGAGATTGTACCAAACTGGGCGGGTGATGTCATGGCGTTTTCCATGGGCGATCACCGCTCTGTCACCGCTGATTCAATAATCCCGACCGTGCCTGCAGCACCATCGATTCGGGCCCGTACGCCGAGCGGGAGGGTCAGAAGAGGAAATGTGTGGCCGATGTCCAGATTGCCCACAACGGGGAACGCGAACGCCTCTGTCCGTTTCTCGATGACGCACCAAAATGGCTCCGTGGCAGCCGGGTCCATTCCATAGGGCCGTGCTAACAGGAGCCCGGCGATCTGGTCGAAGACGCCCATGTTCTGGTAATCCATCAGGATGGCGTCGGCGGCGTCTGGCGAGCGGCACTCCTCCGAGGTCTCAATGAAGAGAATGGCTCCGCCCATGTCGGGCCAGAAGCGAGTGCCGCGAAGATGCTGCAAGCTCTCCAGGCAACCGCCGATGAGGGTGCCTGTTGCCTCGCCGGTCCTGATCCAGCGCCAACCTTCACCCTGGTGATGCTTCCTGCGGCGGGTCGTATCCTCTCCGGTTTCCCAGTTGAGAAACTCATCGGTCCAATCCGGGGCGGATGGCAGCGCACCGAAGGGTACAGGCTGTGTGAGGAGTCGACGTGCGGAGTCCCTACTGATCTCAGACATAGTCGGGTACTCGGCCCAGTCAGTCAACAAGGTAGGACCGTTGAAGGTCACGAGGTCAGTCTGGGTGTGGATCGCGACATTGAGGACGGTGATGTCGGAGAAGCCGAGAAAGATCTTGGGATGGCTCGCGATGAGGTTCCAGTTTAGGAGGGGAAGAAGATGGCAGCTGTGATCGCCACCGATCGTGCAGAGGATGGCTGAAACAGCGTCGTCGGCGAACATGGAGTGCAGGTCGAGGACACGGTTCTCTGCGGAGTCGGACACAACGCCGTGATTGTTGAACGCGTGTTCACCGATCCTGACTTTGTAGCCAAGAGACTCGAGCATCGCGATTCCCCGGCGCGCCCGGGGAATATAAGCGGGACCACCGGACCACGAGGGGCTGACAATGCCCATCGTGTCCCCTGGTGCGAGAGGTTCAGGTTTGATCGCCGCTCGGGACATCAGTGATGGACTCCACTTTGGGGTGCAAAAAAGCCGCTCGATATGAGCGGCTCTCCTATTTTGGTACGCCCGGGAGGATTCGAACCTCCGGCCTTTGGGTCCGCAACCCAACGCTCTATCCCCTGAGCTACGGGCGCATACCGGGGCGGAGTATAGTCCGGCCGAACGAATGCTCGCAAGGAGGAATTCGGCGTAGGCTGGCTTTACACGCTACCGGCGGAGAGGGAGGGATTCGAACCCTCGATGGAGGCATTACCTCCATACTCGCTTAGCAGGCGAGCGCCTTCAACCGCTCGGCCACCTCCCCAGTTGCGTACGAAGTCTAGCAGATGGCCGGCTCTGGCGTCGACATGAATGAGGCGCTCTCCGCGTCGAACGAAACCTGCAAGATCACGGGCAGATGAAGTAAACTGGGCGCCGGAGAGGTGCCAGAGCGGACGAATGGAGCGGTCTTGAAAACCGTCGTAGGGTCAAACCTACCGTGGGTTCGAATCCCACCCTCTCCGCCGCCGACAGAACGCCCCGGTCCAATTGACCGGGGCGTTCTGTTTTGACCATCCACCTGGTGCAGCCTCGTTATACGTCCGCTATATGTGCTGACGGGCCGAACACTGGCTGCTTGCCGATCGTGTCGCGGCCATCGAAGTAGGGGCGGAGGGCCACGGGGATCTGGATCGTCCCGTCCTCGCGCTGGTAATTTTCGATGATCGCGATCATCACCCGAGGGAGGGCCAGGCCTGAGCCGTTCAGTGTGTTCAGGAATTGCGGTCGGCCGCCGCCTTCCGGCCTGAATTTCAGGTTCGCGCGCCGGGCCTGGAAGTCCCGGAAGTTCGAGCAGGACGAGATTTCGAGCCATTCATTCGACCCGGGCGCCCACGTTTCAATATCGAAGGTGTGTGCTGATCCGAACGTCATGTCCCCGGTGGATAAGTCCAGCACGTGGTACTTGAGGCCCAGCCGATCGACGACGTAAAGCGCCTCGCTCATCAGGCGTTTCAACTCTTCGTCCGACTTATCGGGGCGGACGAACTTGACCATCTCGACTTTGTGGAACTGGTACACGCGCTTGATGCCCCGAACATCCCGTCCCGCCGATATCTGCTCCCGGCGGAAGCAGGGCGTGGCCGCGACGTGATAGATGGGTAGCAGCTCACCGGGCAGGATCTCGTCCCGGTAGAGATTCGTGATCGGAACCTCCGCGGTAGGGATCAGCCATTTGTCCTCCTCGGCATCGTGGAAGAGCGTGTCGGCAAACTTTGGCAGATTGCCGGTTCCCACGAGCATCTCGGAAAGCACCTGCAGTGGCGGCTCAATCTCGCTGTACCCATGACGGGTTGTGTGGACGTCGAGCATCCACTGGATCAATGCTCGCTGCAGCTTCGCACCGTCGCCACGCAGAACATAGCCGCGTGTACCGGCGACCTTCACACCTCGCTCAAAGTCGATAATTCCCAACTCCTCGGCAAGCTCCCAGTGCGGCCTCGGAGTGAATGAAAACTCCCTCTCCGGTCCACCTTCGCTGGTGACGACGTTGGCGGTTTCGTCAGGACCTACCGGGACATCCTCGTCGGGAAGGTTGGGAATACCGAGGAGCAGATCGTTCAAGGCTTCGTCGACCTGGCGTACCTGATCGTCCAGGGCACTGATCTTGTCGCCGAGCCCCTTCATCTCTGCAATCAGTGCATTCCGCTCCGTCGCGTCCCTGGTGCGGGCAACTTGCTTCGAGCCCTCATTGCGCTCGGCCTTGATTCGCTCAACCTCCGTGATGAGAGCTCGTCGCTGCTCGTTCTTCTGAAGGATTACGTCCACCGGTGCATCGACGCCTTTGGTGGCAATTCGCCTCCTGAATTCTTCCGGGTTCTCCCGGATGATTCGGATATCGATCATCTTCATGAACCTTTCAATGTCCTACGTGCAGGGAATACGGCGTGCCCAAGGTGCAGGCACGCTGGCACGGGGTGGGCCCCGCGTGACCGTTTCGCGGGACCAGGGCAGCGAGCCTGTGTTGGTCAGCACAGATCACGCGGGGATACTAGAGGATCCGTTGGTGGAGTGGCGGGATGCCCACTTCGAGGACGGCTTGAGCTCGGGCAGAAACTTGTGCCAGTCGTCCCTCTGGGAAAGATCGAGACGTCGCTCGACGGTGTAGTATGTGCCCGCCCTTGGCTCGTGTGGTTGCATCCTGAGGTCCATGTGAGCCTCGGCAACACTCTTGCCGCCCTTGCGATGATTGCAGGGCCGGCAAGCGGAGACGACGTTCTCCCAGATGTGGAGACCGCCACGTGAGCGTGGAATGACGTGGTCGACGGTAAGCTCTCCGCCGCGTCGTCCACAGTACTGGCAGGTGTGGTTGTCGCGAATGAAGATTTCCCGCCGGGATAGCTTGACACGGGGACGGGGACGGCGGATGAAGTAGTGGAGCCGGATAACGGAGGGCACGACGTAGACCGCCCGGGCAGTCGTGACCACTTCCGCGTTCTGCTCGAGGATTTCGGCTTTGCCACCCAGGACGAGAACGAGCGCGCGACGCACATTACAGACGTTGAGCGGCTCGTAATTCTGGTTCAGGACGAGAACTGCATTATTCACCCTGCCGACGCCCCTCGGCTCAGGATTGCGCGGTTCACCTTCGCACCAGGTACCGGATGCAACCGTACGGTATTAACGTGGAGTGATAGTATCACGCTTGAAAAGCAGGAGACAAACCAACGGCGATGCGTAGGACAACAGCCAGACGGTATACCGTCTGGCTGTTGTCAACCCTGCTAGGTGGGGCGGCACAATGTCACTGTTCCTGTAGGCCAGGACTGTGCCGGTGACGCGCCTTGATCCTAGTCCGCGGCGGTCGCGTAGTCTGAAACGAGAGGCTTCAGGTACTGGCCGGTGAACGAGGCCGGATTCTCTGCGACCTCTTCAGGTGTCCCCTCCGCGATGATTTGGCCACCACCGTTGCCGCCTTCCGGTCCGAGGTCGATGATCCAGTCGGCCGATTTGATGATGTCCAAATTGTGCTCGATCACGAGCACCGTATTGCCGGTGTCCGCCAGGCGCTGCAGCACCTGGAGCAGCCGCTCGATGTCTGCGAAGTGGAGGCCTGTGGTCGGCTCGTCGAGGATGTACATGGTGCGCCCCGTAGCGCGTCTCGAGAGCTCACTTGACAACTTTATGCGTTGGGCCTCACCGCCCGAGAGCTGGGTCGCAGGTTGACCGAGCTTGATGTATCCAAGCCCGACGTCGAAGAGCGTTTGCAGCTTGTTCCGGATCGCAGGAACGTTCTGGAAGAAGTCCAAAGCTTCCTCCACGTTCATGTCGAGGACATCCGCGATCGACTTGCCCTTGTAAAGAATTTCGAGTGCCTCGCGGTTGTACCGGGCTCCATGACAAACCTCACACGGGACAAAGACATCCGGCAGGAAGTTCATCTCGATCTGGATGATGCCTTCACCTTTGCACGCCTCGCAGCGCCCGCCCTTCACGTTAAAGGAGAAGCGCCCGGCCTTGTATCCACGCGTCTTTGCCTCTGGCAGGGATGCGAAGAGCTCTCTGATCGGCGTGAAGACACCGGTGTACGTCGCAGGATTGGACCTCGGCGTGCGGCCAATGGGGCTCTGGTCGATCTCGATCACCTTGTCCAGGCTCTTGATGCCTTCCAGCGTGTCGTGGGGCCCTGGCTTGTCCTTTGCCCGGTGGAGCTCCTGCGCCAGGCGGCGGTAGAGCGTGTCCGTAATGAGCGAGCTCTTTCCGGACCCCGATACGCCTGTGACGCACATGAAGGTGCCGAGGGGGAACTGGACGGTCAGGTCCTTCAGGTTGTTCTCCCGCGCGCCACTGAGCACAAGCTGCTTGCCATTGCCCGTCCTGCGCTTCGCGGGGATCTCAATCGAGCGGCGACCGCTGAGGTAGTCACCGGTGATGGATCCCTCGGTCTGCATGATGGCACCGATCGGCCCTTCGGCGACTACCCGTCCGCCATGCTCTCCGGCACCCGGACCGATGTCGATAATCCAGTCCGCCGCCCGCATCGTGTCCTCATCATGCTCAACCACGATCAGAGTGTTGCCGATGTCGCGCAGCCGCTCAAGGGTCCTGATCAGCCGGGCATTGTCGCGCTGGTGGAGCCCAATGCTGGGCTCGTCAAGGATGTAGAGCACTCCCATGAGGCTGGAGCCAATCTGCGTCGCCAACCGGATGCGCTGTGCCTCTCCACCCGAGAGGGTATTGGCCGAGCGTTCGAGCGTCAGGTAATCAAGGCCGACATCGACGAGGAAGCCGAGCCGTTCCCGGATCTCCTTCAGAATCTGCCGGGCAATCAGGAATTCGCGGTTGCTGAGCGGGGCGCTCTTATCCTCCGTCGGGTCAGCTCCCAGCGTACTGAACCACTCCTGCGCGGCGCGGATCGGGAGCCGGGTCACATCGACGATTGACTTGCCATTGACGGTGACCGCGAGAATTTCCGGCCGCAGACGCCTGCCGTTGCAGACCGGGCAGGGCCGGGTGGACATGAACCGCTCAATGTCCTCGCGAACGTAGTCGGACTGGGTCTGGCTGTAGCGTCGCCGGAGGTTCGGGATCACGCCCTCGAAGACAACGTCATAGGTGCGAATTCGTCCAGCCCGTGGCTCGTACTTGACCTTGACCTTTGTGCCATGGCTACCGTTGAGAATGACATCGAGGACTTCCTGCGTCAGCTCGCGGATAGGCACGTCGAGTGAGAAGTCATAACGCTCTGCGATGGCGACCAGCATTGCGGAGTACCACTTGCTGTTCTCCATGCCCGTCTTCATCCACGGCATAATCGCTCCTTGTGCGATCGTGAGGTTCCGGTTGGGGAGGATGAGATCCGGGTCGAACTCCATGGTGGTGCCGAGTCCGGTGCATCCCGGACAGGCACCATGCGGGGAGTTGAACGAGAAGTTCCGCGGCTCGAGCTCGCCAAAGCTGAGCCCACAATTCGAACACGCGAACTGCTCGGAAAAGGTCAGCTCCTCGCCGTCGATGATCTGGGCGATCGCAATACCGTTTGACATCCGGAGTGCGACCTCCAGGGAGTCGATCAGGCGTACCCGGTCCGGGTGCTGCTCTTCGTCGCCAAGGTCCTCCGGGTGGCGGACCACGAGCCGGTCGACGACCACCTCAATCGTGTGCTTCTTCGTCTTCGCCAGCTTGATCGGGTCCTCGACCTCATGGACCTCGCCATCTACCCGAACACGGGCGAATCCCTGGCGCCGGATCTCGTCGATGGTGGCTGTGTGCTCGCCCTTACGATCCCGGATGACCGGACCAAGGATCATCAGCCGGGTGCCGTCTGGTTGACCGAGGATGATGTCCGCCATCTGCTGCGGGGACTGCTGCTCGATGGGCCGGCCGCAGTTTGGGCAGTGCGGGTGCCCTGTCCGCGCCCAGAGCAGACGCATGTAGTCGAATATCTCGGTGACCGTGCCTACGGTCGAGCGCGGATTACGGCTGGTCCCTTTCTGGTCGATGGAGATTGCAGGAGAGAGCCCATCGATGTGATCGAGGTCCGGCTTCTCCATCTGCCCCAGAAACTGGCGGGCGTAGGCGGAAAGGGACTCGACGTAGCGGCGCTGGCCCTCGGCAAAAATTGTGTCGAAGGCAAGTGATGACTTGCCGGACCCCGAGAGACCGGTCAGCACCACAAAGCTGTTGCGTGGGATGTCGACGTCGATGTTCTTGAGATTGTGCTCGCGTGCGCCGCGGACGCGGATTTCATCGATGTGTTGCGGCATGAGGCAGACCTCTGGCAGATGAGCGTCCGCTCGACGGCGAGCGGGTGCGGCAGATGTGAAAGGGGCGTCGATCCCGTGTCGAAAAGTCGAACAAGTGATCGTAACGCGTCATTGTATCACGCTGGTGTAGCGGCGGGACACCCGTGGCGACTCAGGATCAAGAGGGCATTGGGTTTCCAGTACATCGCGAACGTTCGCGGCGTTCAGCAAATTGCCGTGAAATCAGCGGTTGATCCGCGATTAGGAGAACGGAAGAGGCATCCTGTCCGGCAAGAGGGGGTTGCGGGATGCCGTATACTGGTGAGAACTCCAACGATCGGGAGGAGTAGAAGCGTATCTCTTCAGGGAGCCGATGGCCAGAGACTGGAAGCCGCGGCAGGGCAATACGCTTCGAAGGTCGCCCGTGAGGTCTGCCGGTGAGGTCCTGATGATGGACGTAGCTGGCGGCGGGTTCGCCCGTTAGCGCACTCAAGAGCGGTGCCGTATGGTGCCGAAGCGAGGTGGTACCGCGGGGAAACCCGTCCTGGCATTGTCAGGACGGTTTTTTGCGTCCCAATGATCCGGTGACGGGCAGGATTTTCGAGCAGGCAGGATTCCACGATGACAGAGATAACCAAAATTACAGCCCCCGCGGAGCTCGCCAAAGCCTATGACCCACAATCGGTGGAGCGGGGTCTCTACGATTGGTGGGACGACCAAGGCTTTTTTGCCCCAAGCGAGACGGATCTCACCGATGGCAGGAAGCCATTCGTGACGATCATGCCGCCTCCCAACGTTACGGGCGTTCTCCATGTCGGTCATGCGCTTTTCGTCGCCCTCGAGGACATCATGACGCGCTGGCACCGGATGAAGGGGGAGCCGACATTGTGGCTGCCCGGCGCCGACCATGCAGGTATCGCCGGGCAATGGGTGGTTGAGAAGCAACTTGCCGAGGAGGGCCTGACACGACAGGATCTTGGCCGCGAGAAGTTCCTGGAGCGGGTTTGGCGTTTCATGGACGAGTATCGCCCACGCATACGCGAGCAGATGAAGCTGCTCGGCGCTTCAGCAGACTGGTCGCGTTTTGCCTTCACCATGGACGAGGGGCCGGCGCGGGCGGTTCGCCATGTCTTCAAGCATCTCTACGACAAGGGGCTGATCTACCGCGGCAAGCGGATGATTACCTGGTGTCCGCGCTGCCGGACCGCGATCTCGGATCTCGAAGTGAAGCACCGGGAGGAACAGTCGAATCTCTGGTATCTCGCCTATCCTGTCGAGGGATCGGACGAGAAGTTGGTTGTTGCTACCACGCGGCCCGAGACGATGCTCGGTGATACCGGTGTTGCCGTGAACCCGGACGACGAGCGCTATAGCCATCTCGTTGGCAAGCAGGTGCGGCTCCCCATCGTTGACCGCCTGATCCCCATTGTCACCGATAGCCACGTCGACAAGGAGTTCGGGACGGGCGCGGTCAAGGTGACGCCGGCGCACGACCCGAATGACTTCGAAATCGCCCAGCGGACGAATCTCCCCGCCATCAGCATCATGAACGTCGATGGCTCCATCAACGATGAGGGCGCCGAGTTCGCAGGAATGACGCGTGAGGATGCCCGCGCAGGGGTGGTTCAACGTTTTGAGGACACCGGGCTGCTGGTGAAGGTCGAGCCTCACACACACAGTGTCGGGCACTGCGAACGCTGCGACACGGTTGTCGAGCCGATGATCAGCGAGCAATGGTTCGTCCAGATGGACTCACTGGCCAAGCCAGCCTACGACGCGGCCCAGAATGGCGGGCTCACCTTCGTGCCGGAGCGCTTCAAGGGGGTTTACGACAATTGGCTGGAGAACATCCACGATTGGTGCATCTCCAGGAAGCTCTGGTGGGGACACCGGATCCCGATCTGGTATTGCCAAGAGTGTGGAGATGTCCATGTCACCATAGAAGAGACCATGGAATTGTGTCCGTCTTGCGGCGGAGCAGTTGAGCAAGACCCGGCTGTTCTCGATACGTGGTTCAGCTCGGGCTTGTGGCCGTTCTCGACGCTTGGATGGCCGGACGAGACGCCGGATTTGAAGCGATTCTATCCCGGTTCCGTGTTGGAGACCGGATACGAGATCCTCTTCATTTGGGTGGCTCGGATGGTTTTCCTTGGTATCGAAATCATGGGGGAGGTGCCGTTCCACACGGTCTACCTGCACGGCATTGTCCGCGACATCGAAGGCGCCAAGATGTCCAAGACCAAGGGCAACGTCATCGACCCAATCGAGGTCTCGGGCGAGTTTGGTGCCGACGCGCTTCGCTATACGCTTGTGACGCAGTCGTCGCCGGGGAATGACAGCCGCCTGAGCCTGCAGAAGGTGGAAGCGAGCCGAAACTTCGGTAACAAGCTTTGGAACGCAACCCGGTTCGCACTCAGGACAATCTCCGATCACGAGATTGAGATGGACGCGGAAGGGCTGGTTCGTCCCGCCAAGGACCTCCAACTTGCCGACAGATGGATTCTTAGCCGTCTCGACGAAGTGACGAGTGGATCGACGCGACTGCTGGACGGGTGTCTCTTCGGTGAGGCGGGTCGACAGATCAACGACTTTATCTGGAGTGAGCTCTGCGACTGGTACATCGAGGCGTCCAAGGTTCGACTCAAGGAGCCGGAGGAGGCGAAAGTGGTGGCGCAGGTGCTCGCCTACACCATCGAGCGGAGCCTTCGCTTGCTACATCCCTTTATGCCGTTCATTACAGAAGCCCTCTGGCAGCAGGTGCCGCACCGGGGCGAAAGCATCATGATCGCACCATGGCCGGAAGCCGGCACGCCTGACGAGGCCGCTGAACGCTCATTCGCTTCGCTCATGGAGCTGGTGCGATCCATCAGGAATGTCCGCTCGGAGGCCGGTGTTGAGCCAGCGCGCTGGCTCAGTGCCGATATCTATGCCGGATCGCTTAAGGATGACTTCGAGTCCGCCAGGCGCGAGATAGGGTTCCTCGCGCGCATAGCAGATGATCATCTCCGGATGCGCGAGGGCGCGCCCGAGCACGATGCGAACGCGCGGACTGCCATTGCCGGCGATGTTGTGGCCTCGCTGCCCCTTGCCGGGATGGTTGACCTAACAGCAGAACGCGAGCGTCTGCAGAAGGAGCTCGAAGAGGTGAGGAAGGAGCAGCAGCGCGCGGAGAAGCAGCTCTCCAACGAGTCCTTCGTCTCCAGGGCGCCTGAGCAGGTCGTGAGGGTGCAGCGAGAACGCCTCGCACGTTCCACCGAGCAGATCTCCCTCATCGAGCAGCGGCTCCGAGCCCTCGACAGTGTCTAGCGAGCGAATGACCGACCGCTCCTGGTTCGAGCGTCATCCGGTGAAGGTTGCCTACGACCTCATCGGGTGCGTGCTGACTGTCAATCGCGATGGAGAGCCGGCGGCTGGGAGAATTGTAGAAGCCGAGGCCTATGCCGGGCCCAAAGATCCGGCATCGCATGCCGTCCGACGCAAGGTGGCGCGAGCGACGATGGGCGGACCGCCAGGTCAAATCTATACGTACCTCTCATACGGAATACACACGATGATGAACATCGTGGCCCATGACGAGGGGGAGATCGGCGGAGTCCTCCTGAGGGCGATTGAGCCTGTTCATGGCTCCGAACTCATGTCACGCCGGAGGAACGGGGTGGCGTTTGAGCAACTCGGCAAGGGTCCAGGTAGCCTCGGTCAGGCGCTGGGGATACGGCTCGATGATATCAACTGTGATCTCCTGTCCTCAGAGGAACTCTGGCTGGCGTACGGAGAACCGGCGACGGAGATCCATGCAGGGCCACGGATCGGCATCAGCAAGTCTGTGGAGGTGCCCTGGCGCTTCTTCGAGAGCCCGAGCCGATTCGTTTCTTCCCACCGTCAGGGGCGCTGTGTTGCTCCCGATGAAGTCACTCTGCTGATTCCCCTGCCCGGAACGCCGATTTCCTCTTTCCCTTATGATATTTAACCTCGTACTCGCATTGCGTCCCGGAACCATCATGCCGATACAGCTCCTCACAAATGAAACGATTGGGAAGATCGCCGCGGGGGAGGTTGTTGAGAGACCGGTCTCCGTGGTGAAGGAGCTCATCGAGAATGCCATCGATGCTGGCGCCTCTCGCATCTCAGTGGAGATCGAGGAGGGAGGGGGGAAGCTCATCCGCGTTTCAGATGATGGAAGCGGGATGAGACGTGAGGAGCTGGCACTGGCCGTTACTCGCCATGCAACGTCGAAGCTCTCAACCTTCGAGGACCTGGAGCGGTTACATACACTGGGATTCCGTGGCGAGGCGCTGCCCAGCATCTCCGCGGTGGCCGACGTCACGATTCGCTCGTCCGCCGGTGAAGCGGGAGGTACCCTCGCCATCCACTTTGGTCGGGTAGGAGAGGCACAGGTAGACGCGGCACCACAGGGTACAACTGTGACCGTGCGGAACCTGTTTGCCAATGTGCCGGCCCGGAGAAAATTCCTGCGGCAGCCCTCGACAGAGGCCACCTACATCTCCCGGCTTATCGGCGCCTACACGTGTCATCGGAGCGACATCGGGTGGTCCTTGCTGACGGACGGCCGGCGTTCCATCCGCACGGATGGCGGCGGGGATGACCTGTCAGCGGCCCTTGGTGTCTTCGGCACCGAGTTGGCCGATGAAGCCCTGCCGCTGACGGAGATGCCTTCAGAGTCCCGCGTAAAAGATGTCCACGTCAGCGGGTGGATCAGCTCCCCCAGGGTCAGTCGCTCTCATCGACAGAGCCTCTATTTCTTCGCCAATGGAAGGCTGGTGCAGCATCGGTCGCTCATCTTCGCCCTTGAGGACGCCTATCATAGCCTTCTGATGGTCGGGCGCCATCCGCTTGGTATGGTGAGGATCGAGCTCGATCCGGCGCAGGTTGACGTCAACGTGCATCCGACGAAAGCGGAGGTCAAGTTCGCGGACGAGCGCGCCGTGTGCCGTGCCGTGCAGCGGGCTGCACATCAGGCTCTCGCAGCCCAACAGCAGGATGTCTTGCCAGAGGTCCGGTTCGAGCCGGTCCCCCGAGCCACCATGGCCGCAAATCAGGTGTCGTTCACGAGTGGGCATGAGCCAATCTCCATCGGCACCGCGCATGATCTCGAGAGTCGTACCAGGCGCGCCGGGGATATCGATGAACCCGCTCCCGAAACACCGGCTCATCCTTCCGGAATCCCTGTGCTCCGCGTTCTCGGCCAGGTCGGCGGCACGTACATCATTGCCGAAGGTCCGCAGGGCATGTTCCTGATCGACCAGCATGCGGCGCATGAGCGGGTGATGTACGAGAAGATATTGCTCCAGATGAAGGAGCAGGGCGTGGATCGGCAGCCGATGCTCGATCCGCTCGTCGTGGAGCTGCCTCCTGACGAGTTCGCCGTCTTCGACAAGTCGAGCGACGAGTTGAACGAAATCGGCTTTGATGTCGAGCGATTCGGCGAACAGTCGGTGATTATCCGGCAGATTCCTGCCCTCGTAAAGGGTGTGAATATCGCGGAGCGATTCCATGAGATCCTGCAGGAGCTCTCGGACGGCGGAGCCGGCACCTCCTGGCTGGACTCGGTCGCGATCAGTGCAGCATGCCACACGTCGATCCGTGCCGGTCAGCCGCTCTCACTGCCGGAGATGCGAGAGCTGGTGGCTCAGCTGGAGCGAACCGAGCAGCCGCGGGCGTGCGGACACGGCCGACCGACGATGTTGCATATGTCCCAAAACGAGCTGGAGCGACAGTTCTCCCGGCGCTAAGACACGGACTTGGCCCGCCGATGCCATGTCTGGGAGTGTCTACGGACCCACTCGCCCGTTCTTCAGAAATGCGGCGTGGGTCAATGGCCAGTGCTGGGCGAAGGCAGTTTCCATTGCCTGGGCAACTTCCTCGATCTCCCGCTGGGGATAGGACACCGCCTTCGCTCCAGCATCGTGGATGCGAAGCGAAAGCACATTCATCAATGAGCGCGGGTTGATCGTTACCCAACACGATGTGAAGGTGCCTACCGGGAGAAGGCGCCGGGCCACTTCGTTGCCGATGCCCGCCGCAATTTCCTCTTCGTACGCCTCGTAAATCTGCAAGTAAATCTCGTCATGCTTCCGGATCAGCTCGTACTGCTCAGTGGTGCCGGCTTCGAAAGTGGGCCGCGACGGCTTGTATCCCTCGGTTTTCGCGAGCGGCCGTTCGTCGTCGGGAGACCAGAACACTGGCTCCAACTGCTTGTAGCGGCCGGATTCCTCGTTGTAGCTCGCGATCCGGTGACGTTGAAGCTCTCGGATGACGAAGATCGGCGCATGGATGAAGAAGGTCATCATCCCGTGCTCAAACGGGCTGCCATGTCGATGGCGCATCAGGTAGCGAATCAGGCCGGAGATGCCTCCTTCCTCCTCGATGCGCTCCAGGCTCCGTGCCTCATCCCCGGTGGTGGACACTTTGGCAGCGGCGGCAACCATGGTGTCGCCGCCGGCATGCTGAATGAGTGTGACGGTCGGGTGGTGTTTGATCGATGTCATGGGACGAGTTCCTCGGGTGAGAGTCCAATTGATGTTTCAAGCGACTGCTTTAATCCAGCAGGTGCAGCCCCGTCTTTCATCCTACTGATAGCGGCCAAGCCAGCCGTTTACGCGCACGGCGATGATGTCCCGCACGTTCTGCAGCGTATCCGTCAGGGGGTTCACTTTGCTATGGTCCCCATAGTGCCAGGTCACTGGAATGACTGCGATTCTATGCCCACACAGGCGCGCAATGAACAGCAGCTCCACATCGAAGGCAGTGACGCGCGGCATCCTCACTACATCCGCATCGCGGTAGAGCCGATGCCTAGGCAGGATATCGTCGATGGCTTCCCGGCTGAAGAACTTGAACCCGCACTGGCTATCTTCGATGCGTGGGAGCAGCAAGAGCCGGACAAGCGTGTTGAATACGCGGCCCATGACGTGGCGGTAGCCTGGTTCACCCACACGCTGCGCCCCGACGCCCTCACGAGATCCGATCGCTACGCCGGCGCCATCTTCAAGAGCGGTTCGGCACGCCTCCCAGGTCTGCAGCGGAGTGGCCAGGTCGACGTCCATGAAGCCGACGACGTTTCCCCGCGCTGCATTCATCCCTGCGAGCACGGCCGACGCCTTGCCGCGGTGCGGCTGGGCAAGGACGTGGATCTCGGGGTGGGATACAGCCAAAGACCGGGCGATGGCTACCGTGTCGTCAGTACTTCCATCGTCCACGACGATGATCTCCGCATGGTCAGCCGCGTTCTGGAAGTAGCGCCAGATTTCCTGGATCGATACAGGGACTCGTAAGGATTCGTTGTATACGGGAACGACGACAGATACCGTTGGAGAAGGGGTGGTATCGACCCCGTCCGGGTTGGTAGGTGTGGTCTCGTTCAACCGCCTGCTGCTTCCTGTCGCGCACCCATCGTGCGCGCACCGCGCCATGGTCTTACGACTGACGAGTCTATCACGAGAGACGTTGCACTTCTGGGCCAGGGGACATGGGAATCGGCTCTCCCCCTCCAGGAGTCAGGGCCAGTGCGGCAGGTCTTCCACCAACGTCAGAACGACTACCATTGACGAAAGGATCGAACGTGAGGCGATCGTTCAATGCGAGGACTGAACCACATGATCACGGCATTGCTTTACAACTCCTGCACCTCTTGCCGGAAGACAGAACAGGTGCTCAAGGAGAGCGGCGTGGAGTATGAGCGGCGCGAGTTTTTCAAGGACCGGTTCACCGGGGAGGAGCTCCAGTCCCTGTTGCAGTCCGCCAGCCTTACCCCTGCCGATGTTTTCTCTACGCGAAGCCGGGTATACAAGGATCGCAATCTTGGCGAAGCAGGGCTCGACGATGAGCAGCGGATAGATTTCATGGTCGAGGAGCCGACGCTCCTTCGTCGTCCGATTGTAATAACCGGGGACCGCGTCGTCGTTGGGAACGATGTAATCAGGTTGCGCAAGCTTATCGGCAATACGGACTGATAGCGACGGGAGCCATTGCGATGGAACGAGGGAACGCACGAGGATGACTTTGGATTTCGGGACGCATTCGTCAGCCTCCGGCGGCGTGGACAAGGCGCTGGAGCGAGCAGTCGGGGTAGGCGCGACATCGTGCCAGATATTCGCGAAGAACGAGCGACAGTGGCGGGCGAAGCCCCTGGATCCGCTTGTGGTCGAACGGTTTCATCAGGAGCGGGAGCGAACCGCGATCAGGCAGATGGTGGTTCATGACTCCTATCTGATCAACCTGGCGTCGCCGAAGGAAGAGATCCACGAAAAGTCGATGGTGGCATTTGCGGACGAACTGGAACGTTGCGATACCCTGCGTATCCAGAATTTTGTGACCCATCCGGGTGCACATACCGGGAGCGGAATTGAAGAGGGGATCCGCAAATTTGCCGAGTCCCTCAACCGGATCCATGAGCAGCTTCCGCATGTAACGGCGGTGACGTGCCTCGAGACAACAGCGGGGCAAGGAACAACCCTAGGTCGGACCTTCGAGGAGATTGCGGCGATCATCGACCAGGTCGAGGCGAAGGAGCGGATGGGCGTCTGTCTCGATACCTGTCATATCTTCGCCGCGGGGTATGACGTGCGCACGCCCGACGGCTATCTCACTGTCATGAACCAGTTCGATAAGGTGATCGGAATCGACAAGTTGAGGGTGCTGCACCTCAACGACTCCAAGATGCCTTTTGCCTCCAACAAGGATCGGCACGAGCAAATCGGAGTGGGGGAGATTGGCATCGAGGCGTTCCGCTGCATCGTCAACGACATCAGGCTTGCGGGCTTACCGGCCATCCTGGAAACGGAGAAGGATCCGCAAGGCGAATACGACCGCAAAAACTTGGCGCTGCTGCGAGGCCTGGTAGCGGTATAGACCGGAGGAGTGGGGGGGGGGGGGGGGGCCGTGGGGGGGCCCCCCCCCCCACACACAAAGTTTCCGAAGAGGGTTAGAGCAAATGGTATAACACAAACACCCGCCCACGCAAAACAAAAAAGAAAATATCACAAACAATC
>JAUJLY010000215.1 GCA_030447145.1 Thermomicrobiales bacterium | reverse complement strand
CTTTTGCGAATCTGGGACGTACCGCCCGCCTATCTCTGTCGCCGTCATCTCCTCGGCGAGCACCGGGAGCTTCATGCCATCTGGTGCGTGCTTACCGAGGGAAAGACCGGATACGCCAATCATCCGGAAACCCGTCGATGGCGCGGAAAGCTGGCAGCTCTCTTTCAACGTCACGAGTTGCTCGTAGGCGAAATGGAGCGTCGAGGGTACAACCATCGCAGCCCGATTGATGCTGCATGGGCCACCGGCAGCCACACCCAAACCGACTACGTCGACTCACCTGACGAGCAGTACCGGATCCTGGGCCTGAAAGGTTGTGATTGCGGGAAAGCGATTTCGGGTGTCGGTGCTACGAATGCCGACTAGAGCGCATCGTCGGCGGAGCAAGAGGCCGCAGCGCGCCGGTCCTGTAGATCTCACCCCAGATTCCACCAACGACTGCAACGAATCATCGACACGCGTCTTCTACTGGGTGTCCGTTGCATTCTCGCTCGTGCCGAAGTGCGAGATACGCATCACCAGATCGCTTCGAGCGACTCCTTGACAACAGCGGCCCTGTTCAGCAGATGAACCGGGCCGCATCCAGGTCTTGTGTTGTTGGGGATATGAGAAACGAAATGTCGTCCGCTCCACTCCCTGCTTTCAGAATTCGCTGTCCGGAACATCCCTGCGCGCTAAGGCGTGCCTCCCAACGGAAACACCGCCGCGGTCAGGTGAAGCACACTCGCTTGAACCCGCCACCCGTGCGAGTGGTCATTCGCTCGTCCAGATCGCGGGCCCTGATCGAAAACCCATTCCATTTTCATGGGTTCAGATTTCCTGCGAGAGCGGAGTTTCGTCCAGAGTGAAACGGAGCTTGGCAGCGACTCCACCGAGCTCGTTCAGTGCTTTTGCTGCGTCGGTGATTGGTCGTCCTTCACCGGCATCAGGCACGTCTTCATCCTCAGAAACAGGGACGTCGGAGTGGACAATCTTAACCGTTGCATCGGTGGCGAGCGCCAACCGAATCATTTCGTTACGAAGGTCTACATCTACCAGCGAGGAGAGATCCCCTCCTGTCGGATGCTCGGACGGCCTCTCGCCCACTCCGTACATGTACATCTCATAGTCAGCCCAGCCGGTGCCTTCAAATGTATCGACCAGCAGCAGCTCATCCACCTGGCCAGCCTGGAGTGCGAGCAATGTGTCTTCCACGCCAGCGGCGCCCCGCGCGTCCGCGCCAACCAGATCCTGAACCGTATCGACCTTTGCAGCCTCGCGCCGTCGCTCGGCCTGTTCGGCAATCGGGAAGGTCGCGTCTATAAGCTCGGACTGATCGGTTCTGATGTCGAGGTGGATCGTGTCGATGATCCGGTTCTTCACCGTCTCATGAAACGCGTGATCGAGAGTGGACGTCATAACTTCATTGCCTGCAACTATCAGTGACTGGGCGCCAAGCGCGTCGAGTGCAACACGGGTCTCCTCGGCGACATCGCCGGCGAATGCCTCGATGCGCTCTTGCGCCCGCATTTGATAACGTCGCTGTGACCATCCGCCTTGCTGCTGGTGACGCGGGAACTCTGAGCCTTGGAAGGCGACCTCCCTGTCGGCAAGGCCCAAAGTTACGAAGGTGAGGACTGCCTCACGCTGATCGGCCAGCAAGACAGCATAGGTGGGGTAGTCCTCGACCATGCGCATAAGCGAATACAGCACTGGAGTTGGACCACACTCCACCTTGTTCTCCAACGGCAGCGCGAAGCCTGAGGCCTCGAACACACCCTGCGCGGAGCACGAGACGAGGAAGGCTCCTTGTGCCGCGGGGTCCAACTCATTCACAAGGTACTCATGAATTTTCCTCTTGTCTCCGGAGAGGCTATCAAATACTTCGCCGCGAGGTCCATGCTGCCCGATCAGATCATCCAGTTCCCGCTCGATGACCTCGATCGCAGGGCGCCAGCGGTCCCCTTCCTGAGTGCCGGATCGATCCTGCGATCGCTTTACCTCTTCGGGCTCTTCGCGGCCTGGACTGGTTCCCTCCACCCCCCAATCCACGCTGACCGTGAGATACGGAACACTGAGCGATGGTTGGAGATGCGCGAGACGATCCAGCAACTCCCGAGCACTCATATCGAAAGGAGTCGAGATCTCGCGCTCCTGAATGCTCTTCGTCGGGTCGGTAGCCATCGATTACCTCTCTTTGCACAAACAGGGACGCTAGTCGGTTGAGCCCTTGTCGCCTTGCTCCTCGCCGATCTCTTCGAAGCGTCTTTCCGCAGCCTGCTCGAGCAGATCCACCTGTTCCTCGCTGGTCAGGTTTTCAGCCTGATCAGATGGTACCGACGCTTCACGCTCGACGCGTGCTTCGTTTTCCGCAAACGCTTCCTTGTTCCCAATCCAGTTACCTTCGATGTTGTCTCGCCGGCTTCGGTCGCGGTGTATCGGATTCTGGTTGCTCATGATTTCCTCCTGTTATGCTGCCCGGCCCGAACGGGCACTATCACGTTTCGCAAGGGAGGTACCAGCGGGATCACACGGAACTCGCTGGCGACCTGTCGATCTTCCAATCCTAGGCTTGGCCGAGCGATTGGGGCTCACCCCCTCGGCGAAAACTGGCACACCGGCACGTCCCTCAACTGCATATCAGTTGAATGGCCGCCATATGGGACGTTGGACTGTTGTGCCGTGGGAGATAGGAGGAGATCACTTCCGCGTATCCACATGTATCTGGAGTGGAGCATCTCCTCTCCAGATACATGTGGATACTAAAGAGGGACGGCACTGGAGTGCCGCCCCGCGTGTTTTATCACCTACCCGTGGTTCAGGATGCAGCAGCCGTCTCCGCCTCTTTCTCCTGCCTGGCCTGCTCCTTCAGCTCGACCTTGAGTTCTTTGCCGACCTCCTTGGCGAGCGATTGAACGGTCCGCGCCATCTCCTTTTCCTGGTCGAGATTTTCTTTCAACAGTTCGGCAACCTCTTTCTCACCGAGGTCCTTCGCCATCTGATGGAGCATTGTGTAACTGGCGATCTCATAGTGCTCGGTCTTGCCGGCGCCGGCCAGAAGTCCCAACTCCTTAACGTGACCTTCAGGCTTCTCTTCCGCCAGGGCGTCATGTTCCTTCTTCAGGCCCTCGGCAGCATGGCAGGTGGTCTGCTCTGGCTGCTCCCCCAACATATCGAAAACCTTCTCCAGATTCTTGATCTGTTGCTCGGTCTCCTTTTGATGATGCTCCATAGCCTTTCGCGCTTCGGTGTTCTCGGTTTCGCTGGCCATCTCGCCAAGCACCTTGTGCACGATGTGCTCGGCACTCATCGTATCCGACAGCTCGTGGATCAACAGGTCTCGTGGTGTCGCAAGTGACATTGTGATCACTCCTCTTCACGTCCCGAATATATGGCCCCGGGAACGTGCTCTACGAAAAGATATGGGTTCTTCTCGCCGGGCATTTCCGGCGCTGTACGAGTCTATTGCAACGACCATGCCATGCGTCCGTACATCCCTTGTCGGCACTTGTCGGCAAAAGAGGATTTGGTATAGGACACATAGGCTCGCCTATATACCCAGCCTTGCAGACCCACCGGCATTCCGGCATGCGTGCCAGCACGGCCAAAGGCTGTCTCCTGCCTTTGGCACGGGAGGTGGAACTGTTACATTTACCGCATGCTGCATGCAACACGGTCTCGGGACAGTACAGTGATCCAATGCGATCTTTATGTTGTCGTCAACTACTGATGTTGTCCTCATGATACGTACAAAACGTCTGCGGTTGTCCTCTTGTTCTCCCGATTACCGATTGTCATCAACTGACACGAGGTCAAATACTGGACAAACGCGCATAGTGTACATACACTTGCAGCAATCGTGGATAGTAGTACGCAACACGCCGTAACGTACTCGTTGTCGCAGGCTTCTTCCTTCGGCAGTTCCGCTTCCCGCAACCGCGCGGGAATCCGACTACATGCCGCACTGGTCCAACGGCCGGCGTCCGGTGCATGCGATCACCACTCCGCGAGCAATGCGACCGCTTGTTATGGGGTGAGGAGGTGGAGACGTGGTCTTTCGACGTGACAATAAAGTTGACCAGTTCCAACGTCAGATGAGCGCCCTCCGCCACCAGATCGGCGGCGAAGCTGGTGCAGAGCAGGATGAGATGGACCAGGACGTTCCCGATATTGCGGACGACCGGTTTCCCAATGCCCGGTCCAGCGATCAGGGACAATACGACAGGCAGGATGCTGGAGGGTACTCCTTCGGGTCCTACCCCTCCGCGTCGCAGGGTCAGGATGAGGACGACTTGACCAATGGTGCGCTGTCAGTGCCCGACATGCCGGGAGTCGACAGCCAGATCAGCGTTGTCGCTCAGGGCGCGCTCTGGAAAGGCGACGTTGAAGCCGACGGCAGCATTCATGTGTTCGGGAGGGTGGAGGGCACCCTAACCGCGAAGGAAGACATCTGGCTTGCTGAGGGATCGGATGTTCACGCCGTTGTCACCGCTCGCCAGGTCATTGTGGCCGGTCAGGTCAATGGCACTGTTCGGGCGCTTGGTCGCTTCGAAGCCCTGCCTCAGGGAGTCGTCGAGGCAGACGTTCAGGCGCCAAGCTTTGTCGTCCATGAGGGGGCCACGATCAACGGCAAGCTGACGATGTCCTCGAACGACAATACGGTCAGTTCTGGACGAGCGGAGCGGGCAGGATCTACCCCGATAGTGCAGCGCCGGATGCGGCCAGGATCCTAGGTCCGTAGGATCCCACACGAAGGGATCTTCCTGGCCCAGTCCTTCGGAGAGGTGAACGATGTCCAGCAGAGCAGCCGATCAGGATGGTTTCCGGGGCTATGTCCCCCAAACTACTGCCGAAAACCACGAATCGATCAGCGTGATCGATCAGTATTCGAATTTCGACGGCACATACAATTCGACTCGTGACCTCCGAATCGAGGGACAGGTCAAGGGAACCATTGTGTGCCGGGGAACACTGCATATTGCACAGGGTGCAAACGTTAATGCGAGTGTTGAGGCTGAAAACATCTCTGTCGCCGGGGAGCTCGATGGGGAGATCACCTGTCGTGGCAAACTCCTGCTGCTTCCGAGCGGGCGGGCCCGTGGCAAGATCAACACCAGAACACTGATTATCCACGAGGGAGCATTCTACGAGGGTGAGCTTGAGATGAACGGCGAGAGTGGCCGTCCCTCAGGCAGGTCAGCCCGTACCCGTTCCCAGGCTTCGGCTGGTCAAGGAACGGCATCCGGGTTGGGCCAACGTGAGCCGGCCAGCGATGAAGATGCAGAACCCCAGCCGGCTGCTCAGACCGGCTCCCCAAGCACATTCATCCGCCGGTTCGGCGGCCAGGAACAGCAGTGGGACGGTGCTCGCTCCGGCGAAAACGAGACTCGGGAAAACGCCGACAGCTGATTTTGCTCGCATCCCTTGTCACACTGGAGGCAGCGCCGAGATGACACCATTTTCGGCGCTGCCGCGTTTAAGGAGTGCCTGAAGCCGCGACAGCGGCCTTGCGGTACTATGTATCGGAGAGGGATCTGCCAGCGGGGAGGTGCTGCATTTCGATTTGTCATCGAGACGACCCGCCCCCGTCCGGACCTTCCGGGACGCAACCAAACCCTTGAATTATTGGCTCGACCAGAGCTGAAACGATTTGTCGGAAGGATTCAAGCACCGCATGTCGGGAGCAACGGATCGTCGGTGTGGGACATGTCGACATTTCGAGCCGTCAGGTTCATGGCGGCGCGGTTGGTGCCGAAATACGCTGTTGTTTGCACCGGGACAGAGTTATCAGGTACAGAGCGAGGAACTCGATTGCAGCCGCGGTTCAGGTG
>JAUJLY010000214.1 GCA_030447145.1 Thermomicrobiales bacterium | reverse complement strand
GACATCGTCTGCAGGAACCGGAAGGAGAGCGATCCGAGTGAAATCTGCACCGCGCCCTCGACCAGCCCCCCACCCGTGACAGTCGCCAGCAGGTACAACACCGTCAACGGCGACCATTCCACCGAAATCCCGAAACTCGCGGCGGTGAGCAGCATCGCTCCGCCAATCAGGTCACCGAACGCGTTGATCCGCAACTTGCGGGTGAAGAGTTGCAACAGTGGCGGCATCGGCCGCAACAGATAGCGATCGTATTCACCGGTGAGCAATATGCGGTCGGCCTCGAACATCTGGCTGAAACAGGCGTAGAAGATGCCATGCGAGGTCAGTCGCATCCCGTACAGGAATGTGATCTCTGGCAGTGACCAGCCACCGATGTCGTTGAAGCGGGCGACGACGATCCAGACTGTGACAAAGCCGGTGAACTGGTAGAGCATGCCGCCAATCATGCTCGTGATCGCGTTCGCGCGGTACTGGAACTCCGAGCGAATCGACGCCGACGCCAGAGCGCCAAGAATGGCTATCCGGGTCACCTCAACCGCCCTGGATCACGGTACGCAGGAAGGCCCTCTCCCAGACCCACTGGATGATCCCGACGAGGGCCACGGCCCAGAACACCTGGACGGCGAGCGCTGACCAGACGGCGCCTGTCGCCGGAGCCCCGACATAGATCGAGACCGGTACGAAGGCAATCGACTGGAACGGCAGCACTTGCACGATCACGCGCAGCGCATCCGGCATGAACCAGAGCGGTACCAGCGCGCCGGTCGCAAAATTGCCGATCAGCCGGTACATCATCTCGAAGCCGGTCATCTCCAGTGTCCAGAAGCTGACCAACCCAATCACCATGTTGAGTTGCACAGCGATGACCCAGGCGAGCAGGAAGCTAACCACATAGGCCAGCCCCGCACTGAACGATGCCGGTGACTCCAACTCGCCGACGATCAGCGCCACCGGCACAGAGACAACCACCATCGGCAGCAAACCGATCATGTCACCGGCGGCCCGCGCGATTAACTGGCTCGGATAGCCCACCGGCCGGCTGAGATCAAAACCAATCTGGCCTTCGCGAATACGCTCCTGGATTGTTCCCGATACCTGGGGACGCAAAAAGTAGAGCTGGAGGTTTGCGATCGTGAGGTAGACGAGCGTCTGCTGGATGCCGATGCCGCCAACCTCGGTCTGCCCTCCGTAGGCCGCTCGCCAGACGATGGTGAGCAGGTAGATCGTGACGCCTGTGAGGAGGATACCCATCAGCACATTGAAGCGATACATGTACTGCCAGCGGATATTGGCCCGGCCTATCTCGATCCACGCCGGCAGGTTGGCCCGAATGGTCATGACCGAACCTCACCCGCTTCAACGATCTCCCGAACCACCCCTTCGAGGTCCGGCTCTACAATTGAGATGTCGGAGACGGGATGGCGGGCGATGACGACTGTGATCAGGTCTGCCACAGCGATCAGCGCCGGGTCGAACCGGATCGAGAGCTTGGCGGCGCCCTGCTCGATGATCGCCGCGCCGGGCAGGCCGAGGGGCGGAACCGCGTCCTCCGTCTCTCCCGCCAAGGTCACCTCCAGCATCCGCCAAGGCGCATAGCGGCGTTTCAGCTCCGTTACGGAGCCATCGTAAAGAACCCTGCCCTTGTCGATAAAGATGATCCGCTTGCAGAGGCGCTCGACATCCGCCAAGTCGTGGGTCGTGAGCATGATCGTCGTGCCCCGTTCTCGGTTTGTCTCTTCGACGAACTGGCGCATGCGCTCCTTTGCCACGATGTCCAGCCCGACCGTCGGTTCATCCAGGTAGAGGATGCGAGGCTCGTAGAGCATGGCGGCAGCAAGATCGCCCCTCATCCGCTGGCCGAGGCTGAGCTGGCGAACCGGTGTGCGGAGGAATGGTTCCAACCCGAGCAGCTCGACCAGCCGTTCGTGAGCGCGCGCATACCGGGCAGCATCGACCCGGTAGAGCTTTCCGATCAGACGCAGCGAGTCCTCCAGTGGAAGATCCCACCAGAGCTGGGTCCGCTGACCAAAGACGACGCCAATCTGGAGGGCGTTCTGCTCCCGCTGCTCCCAGGGAACCAGCCCGCCCACGCGGACTTCACCACCTGTCGGGACCAGGATGCCGGAGAGCATCTTGATGGTGGTCGACTTCCCGGCACCATTCGAACCGAGATAGCCAATCAGCTCGCCCTCGTCGATAGAGAACGAAACGTCATCGACGGCAAGCGTGGTGTCGTACTGCTGGGTGAAGAGGGTGCGGAGCCCGCCCAATCGCCCCCCGAAGCGGCGTGGGCGCCGGAATTCCTTGACGAGATGGTGGACCTGGATGATTGGCACGTGATGTCCTGGCGGCTGAACACGGCGGGAGATCCGAACCGCCGCATTCTATCGCAACCGTGCCCATTCAGATACCGGGTCGAGCCTGATCCTGGACGGTTTCCTCCAGAGAGTAAAGACGCTGGATGGTGGTGATGCGGCCCTCGTGCACCGTAAAGGCCATGAAGATCGTCGCCGGGGGCGTCCGCTCACCAGGTTGACCTTCATCCACCAGCCAGGTAGCGGATACCCCTGCGATCACGCGGTCTCCACGATGGTCATCCGGATCTCCGTGTGATGAACCCATCCAGAGACTGCCTCGCGTCCGGTGGCCGATCCCCGTGGCCCAATGATCGAGACCGTGTCCGCGACCAGGCTGTCTGCCTTCCCATATCAGCGGCGTTTACCGCATCGATCCACGCCCGCACGACCTGGCTCGATTCATTGTCGGTCCTCATCGATATACGATCCTTTCGGCGACCCCAGGCAGGCTGCGAGGGCGGAATGGCCTCTCCGGTATGTCGTGACACTGATGAGTCGATACAATGGTCCCGTGGAGCAGACGACGATCCGCGCCGTCTTCCCGAGGACCATGCAATGAGCCAGCAATCTTCCTACGATCTGCATGCACAGAACGCCAATCCGTCGATCCCGCTTAATACGAGGACCCGGACCAACGGGCCGGTCGTTATCACCGACTACGATACCGCCTGGCCAACGATGTATCAGCATGAGGCGGAGCGGATCCGCACCGCGCTTGGTGATCGTGCGCTTGCGGTTAAGCACGTGGGCTCCACGGTCGTTCTCAGTCTCCCGGCAAAGCCCTGCATCGATATCCTGCTCGCCGTAGAAAACTCAGCGGATGAACCAGCGTACGTTCCGGATCTTGAGGCGGCCGGATACGTACTCCGCATTCGCGAACCAGAGTGGCACGAGCATCGGGTCTTCAAGGGAAATGAGATCAACCTGAACCTGCATGTCTGGACCATCGGTGACCCGGAGATTGAGCGCCATCTCACCTTTCGGGATTGGCTGCGTGCCCATGACAGCGATCGAGATCGCTACGCGGAGGTGAAACGCGCCCTGGCAGGACAACACTGGCCTACCATGCAGGATTACGCCGACGCCAAGGATGACATTGTGAGGGAGATTCACGAACGCATACGGAGCGCAGCGCCATGACCGCCTCGCGTGCGAACAGGCTCGAGCCGTTGGGACCGATCGTCCGCTTGCAGGTGCAGGTGGAAAAGATCAAAACCGGTGAGGGCATTCATCAGCGATATACCCCTGAACACAACCTTCGATCCGTCGAGGCGCTCCTTCTCGATTCCGGGGGGGTTTACGGAAGAGCCGTAGATGGAGAGATGCTGCCGGACGTGCATCATCGCGACCATCCGGGCTCACGTTTCCGTGGAGCCAATGGTATCTCCCTGCTTACGACGGGACATTACGCGAAAATGCGCGAGCACTTTGGCGGGCACCTCACAGACGGCATCTCAGGCGAAAGCATGCTGTTGCATTGCGATGGGGTCATGACGCTCGACGCCCTCGCCAACGGCATCGTGATCGGCGAGGGCAAAGACGCTGTCGCCATCGATACGTGGGAGGTGGCCCATCCCTGCACGCCGTTCAGCCGCTTCGCCTTGCAGTTCCCCCACGACCAAAAGCCGGACCGGCGCATCACCGAGGCACTGCAATTCCTCGACGACGGCACGCGCGGCTTCAACGGGCTTTATCAGGATCACGGACCAAATCCGGCGGAGATCCGCCTTGGCGATATCGTTTATCTACGCACTTGATAGATATGCCATCAGCATAGCTGCAGTGCCACGCCTGATAACACGCGTCGCACCGATGTCGGAAAGCTCACGATCCAGTAGATGCTGCCTCAGATGCCTTGTGGGCGTCGGCTTCGCCGGGGGATCCTTCGCTGCGCTCAGGATGACGAGGCATGAGACAGTTGCTATAGTCCCGAACGCTTGAACTCCGGGTGTTGCGCCATATACTGCCGGATTGCTTCGGGGTAGAGCTCACACTCAGCGACGAATATGCGCGCCGCCAATGATTTGGCCGTATCTCCGGGCTCGACCGGGACTTCCGTGCGCAGCAAAGGCGGGCCATCGTCATACACGTCCGTCACGACGTGGACGGTCGCCCCGGAAACGGGATCGCCCTTGTCAAGCACGGCCTCATGCACGCGATCGCCGTAACGCCCCTTCCCCGCCGCGTAAGCGGCAGCATCGGGCAACAGTGCAGGATGAATATTCAGGATGCGGCCTTCCCAGCCGGGAAAGACGAGGAGACGCCGGAGAAATCCTGCCATGATTAGCAGATCCGGTTCATAGGGAGCCTGGACATCGTAGACAGCCTGTGAATAGTTCCCTACTCCCGGGAACTGCGCGCGAGAGATGACATGCGTGGGAAGTCCCGCATCCTCTGCGATCTCAAGGCCCTTCACGCCTGCCACGGAGCTGACGACGCAGACGACCTCAGCGTCGAGCTCGTGACGCTGGATCACTTGCAACAGGTTCCTGAGCGACCGGCCCGACCCCGAGATAAGGACCCCAAGGCGCCAGGAACCTTGCATCGAATACGCGTTGGATTGATCAGTCATTCGCTCTGCGGTTTCCTCGTGGAGACGGCGGGCCAGGGCCAGATCAGTGGACATCAGTGGACATCCACCCAGCTACCTATTATCGACTATCGTTATCGGACACAAACGATTTGTGTCTTGCTCCGGAGAATATCCATGCCATTATCGCCACCACCAGTCGCCTGTTCATTGACTGATCCCGAGCTGCGGGAGCGACTCGAACTCCTGCGGAGCGGATTGTTCGCGCAGACCCGCTCAGTCCGGGAGGATACCGCAGGGTTTACATTCACGTTCGACAACACGGATTCCAATGCCGAGGCGCTCCTGAACGTCGTCCTGCTTGAACGGCAATGTTGCCCATTCTTACACTTCAACATCAACATCACGCCCCGGCCCGAAGAACTCGCAATCCATATCGGCGGCACAGATGAAGCGCACACATTTGTCGCGCATACCTTTGTGCCGCTCGTCCCGGAGAAAGTCCAACCATGAGCAGCACCGTCGAAAGTCCGGCCACGATCGAGGTTACCATCGACCGAATTGTCGGCGACGGCAAAGGCATCGGCTTCGTCGATGGCAAGACCGTCTTCGTTACCCGCACCGCGCCGGGCGATGTCGTCCGCGCCCGCATTACACGGCAGCAGGGCAGCACGGTCCCCGCCGTCATCGAGGAGATCCTCACGCCGTCTCCCATGCGTATCGAGCCGGACCATCCCCATGCCGGAAGCTGCGTTGGCTGCGACCTCATGCACCTCAGCTATGAGGATCAACTCGCGACGAAGGTCAGCATCATCCAGGACAGCCTCCGCCGGATTGCGAAACTCGATGAGATCCCGGAGATCCCGATCCGTCCATCGAAAAACCAGTGGGGATACCGTTCCCGCGCTGAGTGGCAGG
Organism: Thermomicrobiales bacterium; assembly: GCA_030447145.1. Taxonomy (GTDB): domain Bacteria; phylum Chloroflexota; class Chloroflexia; order Thermomicrobiales; family UBA6265; genus UBA6265. The sequence goes on along the minus strand of JAUJLY010000214.1, from coordinate 10 downwards.
TCAACGTCCC
>JAUJLY010000213.1 GCA_030447145.1 Thermomicrobiales bacterium | reverse complement strand
TGTCGTTCTTCCATATAGATGGGAAGCACGACGGGCATGCACAAGGACACGATCACATGACGACATCACCGATCCGGCTCGGGATCATCGGCACGGGGCTGGCCGTGGAACAACTCCACTGGCCGGCGCTAGAGCAGATGACCGACCGGTACACGATCACGGCGTTCGCGGACATTGACCGGGCCCATGCTCAGCACTTCGCGGATTACTCCGGCGCGTCGATGGACGACTTTACGACGGATTACCATGAGCTGCTCGCCCGGGACGAGGTCGATGCGGTACTGATCTCGTTGCCGATCCCGCTGAACGCGACCGTAGCGCGCGAATCGCTGGAGGCCGGCAAGCACGTCATCTGCGAGAAACCGCCCGGCGCGAACGAGGAGGAGGCGCGGTCGCTGATCGAGGTCGAGAGTGCACATCCGGACCAGGTGCTGTTGATCGCCGAGAACTATTTCTACCGGGACGATGTCCGCTACGCGCAGTCGCTGATCCAGGAGGGAGCGCTGGGTCTTGTCCACCTCATGTCCTACCGGCAGGTGGGCCAGATGCTGGTGCAGGAAGGCGAGTTCTCCAGCACCCGATGGCGACAGGAGGGGAACTACGTTGGTGGGCCGCACCTCGATGGCGGGGTGCATCAGATCGCCCAGATCCGGATGCTGCTCGGCGATGTGAGCCGGTTCTCCGCCGAGATCCAGGACGCCAATTCGATCTTCGATGGGCCGTCGGACCTCACGCTGAACGTTCGCTTCGTCAGTGGCGCGGTCGGGAACTACACGTCCTCGCTACCCGAGTATTTCATGCCGCAGGAGCCGAACGAGATGCGCATCTACGGCAGCGAGGCGGCGATGGCAGTCGGGAACAAGAAGGTGACGATCTACCGGCCCGATGGAACGGAGACGTATACCTTCGAGGCCATGGACGGCGGCTACTTCGGCGAGTTCCTCAACTTCCATGAGGCGGTAACCGGCCAGGCACCGGTGGTTGGCACGCTGGTACAGAGCATTCGCAACATGGAGCTCATCACGAAGGGTATGCGGTCGGCCGAAAGCGGGAAGGTGATCGAGCTGACCGACGACATCTCGTCGCTGTCAGCAACGCCCCTGCCGCTGTGGACACCGGCGGGAGCGGAAACGTTGCAGGTCGATGTGTCGCGCGAGGTGCCCTCATCGTAGTGGGGGTGCTTCTGGACGAGTTGCGTACCAGAGGCCAGCGTACGGGCGATCTCCATGATCGCCCCGAGGAGGGGAGGCCATGCATGGAGAGACACACACAAGCCCGCCTTCGGCCCTGGGCCTGGTACACGGTGGGAGCGCACCTGCTGATTGGATGTGCCTGGCCGCTGCTAGGCAGCCGGAGCTACCAGAAAATCATGGGCCGCAAGGAGGATATGTGGCTGATGTCGGGCGTCTCGCTGCTGTTCGGAGTGACTGGATCGACGATTGCGCGGGCTGCAGCGACAGGGCGGATCACTCCGGAGATCGCCCAGCTCGCCATCGGCGCAAGCGTCGCGACGGGCGGGCTTGAGATCGTGAATGTTGCCCGGGGAGGATCTCGTCAATGCATCTCATTGATGCTGCGGGTCACGCCTCGATCGCGGGTGGATGGATCATGGCGCTGCGGCGCCGTTCAGAGCGGACATGACGGCTGCGGCTGGTGGTTCAGGAAAGGCGACGAGAAGCGCATGAAAACACGAAATCCCATGATGTCATTGGTCTGGAGGGCCCACGCGGCCTATTTCATCCTGGGCTCCCTCTGGCCGATCCTCAACAGCAGGTCGTTCCAGTGGGTGACCGGCAAGAAAAAGGATGTTTGGTTGGTCAAGACGGTGGCGCTGCTGCTCACCGTCACTGGCGTCGTCATCGGGCGCGCCGGGGCGAAAGAGCGGATCACTCCCGAGATCACGACCCTTGGGATCGGTTCTGCTGCCTCGCTGGCGATCATCGATGTCTGGTATGTGGCACAGGGGCGAATCCGCAAGGTCTACCTGCTTGACGCCCTCGGAAACATCCTCCTCATTGGAGGTTGGATTGCGGCATTGAAGGGCTCCAGGGGTAAGGGGTGAGGCACGGCCCATGCGTAGGAAAACCCAGGCGCGCTCTGTTGCAGTGCGGAAGAGGAGGTTGCGATGCGTGTTATCCCTACTCGTGTTCATGGCATGGTCGACTATATCGTCGGTGCCTTGCTGATCGTCGCTCCGTGGCTGTTCGGCTTTGCCGATGGCGGGGCCGAGCAGTGGGTGCCGATCATTCTCGGTGCAGGAGTCATCCTGTACAGCCTTATGACCGATTATGAGCTGGGTGTCATGAAGGCGATTCCGATGTCGATGCATCTCATGCTGGACATCGGTGGCGGCATTTTTCTGGCGGTCTCGCCGTGGCTCTTCGGTTTTGCCGACGAGATCTGGTGGCCGCATGTGATTGTCGGTCTGGGCGAGATCCTCGCCGGACTGATGACCAAGACCCGGCCGGAGTACGACCACGCCGGCACCGGCCGCGGGACGGTCAAGGGGCAGAACGCCAAACCAGCGCAACAAGAGGGGCGTTCCGTATGGGACGCCCCTCTTTGTTATTCGGCATCCCCAGCGGATCAGGCGACGGCCGAGTATCGTGGGCGCCAACATATCGCTCCGAGCGGCTTAAGTCCTCTCGCCATGCCGATACCATCGTCTGCATCCATCCCCATAGGCGAGAGGGGCATGGTTACTGGAGCCGTGCCGCTGGCAGTCTCCCCGGCTCCAGTCAACCCCGGCGCCCTGCATGTCCACGCTCTGGTCTGGCAGTGTAAGGCAGCGCCTTGGCACAAATTTTGAGTAACCAAGGATGGTTGTGCACCGTTCATGTGTCCCAAACCCCATGGGAGCACGCAGATTCGCCGGTGCAGTGCCATGCAGTGCTGACAAGCGTGGCCAGCGGTGTGTACTTATTACCGGTTTTGGCCGGGACCTTCTGACGAGCCGTGGTTTCGAGGGTCTCTACCTGTCAAGCCTCATGACTATTTGAACCGAAATCCCCTGCATTGCCGCATTATTTCGGGTAATATAGGAGTGACCTTGGAACCTGAGGGTACTATAAATATTCAGGACAGTTCTCAGGTGCACTGTCGGCCTGGTTCCCGGGCTTCATCCCGGCAAGGCAAGAGGTGAATGATCAGGTGAGCAGCGCATGTCCCGACCGATGACTCGTCATCAGGTCGTGGCCAGCCCATCAAGGGAGAGGCTCCTCGGCCGCGAACATCGCACGAGGATGCGCCGTCGTTACACTTGGGAGGCATCCAGTGGTGCCCCGCATCATCCTTTAGGCTCTCGCGCCGGGTGGATACTTGCGGGCCTAACGGCGCTCGTCATCGTCGGCTGGCTGATTGCTGTCTTCCTGGTCGACCCCATCCGGTTCGTGATCTTCAACCCGCGGGGCCAAACCGGTTTTGAGCTGTTTCTTGCCCTTGGGCAGTTGTTTGGCTCACTTGTGCTGATCCTGTCACCGGTCGAACCTGCCCGCCCACGTATGAAGTGGGTTGCCACAGGCCTTTTGATCCTTGGTATCGGGGCGCTTGGGTTTGGCTATCTCTACCCATTGCTTGATCAGACGCCACACCTCAATGTGACCATGTACGGGGCGCTTCTTGTGCGCAGCCTCGCTGCAGTACTGCTCGCCATTGGGCTGGTTCCGGCTCATGTGCCACCACTTGGGCGCAGGATAGCTGCAACATTGCTGGTCACGGGTGGACTGGCCACGCTGATCCTGCTCATGATCGGGCACCGGTTGCCACCGCTCGTGCATGCGAGGGATCTGGAAAGCATGCTCGCCATCACTGCTGGTGGCGTCTTTCCGGGCCTCACGAACTGGCATCTTGGACTTGGTCTCATCCCCCTGGTTGCCGGCGTTTTTGCCGCGTGGGGGGCGATCCGTCACTACCAGGGCGATGTGTTTGGCGGTTGGCTGGTCGTCGGGGTTGTTCTCCTTGCCGGATCTCAGTTTCATTCGATGTTCTGGCCATCGATGTACAGCCCTGTCCTCACAACGACCAGCGTGCTGAGGTTTGGGTTGACCGTCGTCATTATCGTGGGCGGTATTCTCGAGCTGCGTCACCTGAGCCTCGAGCGTGCGGCCCTCCTGGCCCAGGAGCAGGAACGTGTTCAGCAGTTGGAAGAGCTCGGTATGCTGAAGCGTGACTTCACCTCCATCGTCGCGCACGAGCTGGCCACGCCGTTGGCGGCCATTGCCAACCTGGCCCAGATGATCTCCATGGGCGTCCTTCCACCAGGTGAGCAACAGAACGCTGCAGGCAGGATCGAGGGGGAAGCGCGGATCCTTCAGCTTCTCGTGCGGGATATCCAGGCATCAGCCGATGTCGAGCGGGATGATTTCACCGTCAGGGCGCGACCTGTCTCCCTCAGCACCCTCCTTGGAGACGCGGAGGCCTATGCACGGAGGTGCAGAGCGAGCATCCTCTGACACTTGAGGCGCCCCCTGACATCACGGTCCTCGCGGATCCGAGCGCATCGGGCAAGTGATCCGGAATCTGATTAACAACGCCTTCCGCCATACGCCGTCTGGTACCCCGATTACGCTGCGCGCCGCGACGTTTGGCCCTGAGGTGCGTATCGATGTCGCTGATGCGGGGCCGGGAATTGATCCAGCCGACCAGGCACGTATTCTTGAGAAGTACGGTCGTGGTCCCAATGCGAAGAGTGATGGCCGGGGGCTTGGTCTTTACTTGTCCCGGCGTATCTTGCAGGCCCACGGGGCGTGTTTCAGCTTCTGCCTGAAGGAGAGCACATGATTCGGCTTCTGATCGTTGACGACCATACCTCCTTCCGGGAATCACTGGTCTTTATGCTGAATCTCGTCGAGGATCTCACCGTCGTCGCGCAGGCTGGCAACCTTGAGCGGGCGAGGGAAGCGATCAGGAGCACGCCGATCGATGTTGCGCTGCTCGATCTCGACGTCGGGGGTGAGCGTGGGCTGGACCTGATCCACGAGCTCCACCTCCACCATCCCGATGCCGTGGCAGTCGTGCTTAGCGGGAACACGGGCGCGAAGAGCCGGGCGCTCGCCGTCACGGCGGGCGCTGTTGGCATGCTTCACAAGTCGACGAGCATCCAGGAGATCGTGACGGCAGTCCGCAAGGCGTGTGACGGGGAACCGCTCATCAGTCCCAGGGAAGCGGCGGAGTTGATGCAGCAGGGCAACATACACCTGACGAACGATGCAGAGGGTCGTACAGCCCTCCAGCAGCTGAGTCACCGTGAGCAGGATGTCCTGCGTGCGCTGGCGGCGGGTCTCGACAATCAGGGCATTGCGCAACGACTCTTCGTCAGCCCCGAGACGGTGCGAACCCATATCGTGCGCATCTACAGGAAACTTGGCGTGGACTCACGGCTGCAGGCGGTCCTCTTCGGCGTGCGGCATAATTTCCTCACCGAGGATGATCTTGTCTGACACGGCCAGACAGCGATTTCCCCCATTCGGGTGATGCTTCCTGGCCCGTGGTGCGGTGAAATAGTGACATGTATTTCGTGCCGGGGAGTCATATGTCTCGCATCGATGTTCTTATCGGAAATGAATTGGCATTGCACCGGGAAGTCCTGGCAGGTGCGTTCCGGGCCATGCGCCCCGAGCTCTTCGTGCATTGTGTACCGCACGAGGAGCTGGACGGTGCTGTCTGTGACTTTCAGCCCCTGCTGGTGATCTGTAGCGCGGTGAGCACGAGGGTTACCGACTGCTCCCCGGCCTGGATCGCGCTCTACCCCAATGAAAGGGACGAGGCCGTTGTCAGCGTCGCTGGCCAACGGCGCACCATCCCCAACGCATCCGTCTTC
>JAUJLY010000212.1 GCA_030447145.1 Thermomicrobiales bacterium | reverse complement strand
TTGGGGACCTGTTCACGAGCGTCATCGATATCTTCCTGACCCTGCCACTCCTGCCGCTCATGATTCTTCTGGCATCAGTCTTGTCACCTAGCCTAACCACGACTGCCTTGGTGATTGGCGTCTTCGCCTGGCCCGCAACAGCGAGGATCGTGCGCGCTGAGGTGATTCGCCTGAGGAACGCGGATCACGTCGACGCCGCGCGGGTGGTTGGCGTGTCAAATGCCCGCATCTTGCGCAAGCATATCCTCCCGAATGCGGCGCCACCGATCTTTATCAATCTATCCTTCGTTGCCGGCTCTGCTATTCTGGCTGAAGCCGGACTGGCTTTTCTCGGACTTGGCGATCCGACCAATTGGTCGTGGGGGACTATCCTCTCGCATGCGCAGGCCAGCGGCCGCTTCCAACAGTCGTGGTGGTATGCCACCTTCCCCTCTCTCTTCATCGCGGTGACCGTGGTATCCCTCAATCTCTTCGGTCAAGCGATGAACGACATTCTCAACCCGCGGTTACGAAGACGATGATCGAGCAGGAGACACCGCATGCCATACGCGAACGCCGATGGAGTGAGACTGTATTACGAGAGCGCCGGCGAAGGCACCCCCTTGATTCTCCATGGTCATGGCCATATGGCATGGATGCCCTTCCAGGTTCCGTACTTCTCGCAGTTCTATCGGGTCATCGTGTTCGATCGCCGTGGTACTGGGCGGTCGGATGACCCACCAGGTCCCTGGTCACCTGCGGATTTTGCTCGGGACCTCCGAGGGATGATGGACGATCTTGGAATAGACAAGGCCATTGTGGGCGGGAACTCACTAGGTGGCGTGATCTCGTCACAATTTGGCCTGGATTATCCGGACCGAGCACTCGCGCTGATCGTGGGACACACCACTCCCTATCGGCGGGCGCTGAGTCGAGAGTGGATCGAGGAACAGATAGAGCGGGCAGAGCGAGGAGAGCCTGTGATCGTTCGGCAGCCACGCTCGTTTGAATGGGAGGAAGAGGGGCCGCCGACCATTGCCGAGGGTTTTGGGGAGACTCAGAGCGGACGGTACCTCGCGACCCTCGATCGCGGCCTTGGGAAGAAGGAGGCGATCACTAAGATGCTGTGGGCGTTGGCGGATTGGGACCAGCGTCCTCGGTATCCCGAACTGCAGCGGCTGGATGTTCCCGTGCTGGTTATCGTCGGCGGCAATGAACCGCAGAAGACGATTGAGTTGTCCTACGAGTGGCACCAGCAGTTCAAGAACTCGGAGTACATTATTTTGCCAAATACGCATCACTCCGCTGGCGTAGAGAACCCGATTGGTTGGAACAGTGCAGTCCATGGATTCCTTAAGCGCCACGAGTTTTAGACTGTCCATTTCGGAAGGCTCGCGTTCCTCTGCAGATCGTTGACGGGAAGCGAATTAAAAGGAAGGCTGGGAGCGAATGAAGACGGTCGAAGAGCTGGTGGCCATTCCGAGTGTAAGTTTTCCTGCCTGGTCACCCCAAGGGAACGCCATCGCGTTTCTGTTACATGATCCCGCTGTGGGCTGGCGACTTGCAATGTACGATTTCGAGACAGCCAGCGTGCGTATGCTAAGTGAGGAGCCCGTGACTCCGGGTCGGCTAACATGGATGCCCGACGGCAGCATGTGTGCTGTCGTGCGTCCCAATGACGAGGGAGGTTCAGATATCTGGCTTGTCCCGACCTCGGATTCTGTTGCCGAAACTCGAGTTGCCTCGGGAAGCTGGGTCAATCGCTCGCCGGCTTTTTCACCGGACGGCCAGTTGCTAGCCTTCTTGAGCGGAAAAGCCGGCGCTCTAGATGTGTGGGTTACTCCCCTTAATGGAGGTAAGTCGCGTCAGCTCACCCAGAACACCAATCCTCTGGATGAATCTCGGTGGATGCCACGGTGGTCTCCGGACGGACAGTGGATTGCCTATGTTTCGTCCCGCTCTGGAGAGCGAAATAACGATGACGTCTGGTTGGCATCTCTTGACGGTACCGAACACCGCCAACTCACCGTAGGCATCATTGTCAACAGTAATCCCGCGTGGTCCCCGGATGGGCAATGGATTGCGGTGGTGGGCAATACGGAAACCGAGCACTGGTACGGCGATGATGCGGATATCTGGCGCGTCGACCCAGGAGAAGGGCCATCGGTCCGGTTGACGCCAGCGGGCGGGCATTCACGTCGGCTCGAAGGTGCAGGCATTACGTGGTCTGCCGACGCGCGCGCGATTTTTGCTTTGGCCTTCCGCAATGGGGATCAGAACATTGCAGCGGTGCCGGCGGATGGTGGGGTACGGACATTGCTGACCAATCTGTCCGGCCAAGTGACCGATATGGCACTCTCGCCGGACGGCAAAACACTCGCCGTCATCCACGAGTCTCAAACCTGTCCAGCGAACCTCTTCATCATGCCAGTGGAGGGCGGCCGACTGCGCCAACTGACCCATTCCGGATCGAGCATTTCCCGCCCGTTGCCGCCTCCAGAACGAGTCCCATATCTCAGTTTTGATGGCCTGTATTGTGACGCGTACCTGTATCTTCCACCCGAGTTTGACGAGGACCAGCGCTATCCGGGACTCATCCAGGTTCATGGCGGAGGTACGAACGCCTATGGGAACGGCTGGCATCCCGTTGAGCAGTGGCTAGCGGCCCAAGGCTATGTCGTATTTGCGATCGAGTATCGGGGCTCCAGTGGATACGGACGTGAGTTTGCCAACTTGTCGTATGCCGATTGGGGCGGTGATCAGACGTTGGATGCCGTTGCGGCCGGGCAATGGCTTCTAGACCAACCATACATATCCACCATCGGCATTTATGGTGGAAGTTACGGCGGCTACATGACATTGCACAGCATCGTTGCCGAACCGAAACTTTTCAGTGCGGCAGTGGACATGTACGGGAAGACGAACGCGTTTACGGGGCAAGCGAAAGCGGACCGCGTGGGACGCCTCTTCAGTTCGCGTGACTACTGGGGCCGATACGCACACGAAATCCCGGAGGCGATGAAGAAAGCTTCGACGGTCTATCGCTTGGATCGGATCGAGACCCCTTTGCTGATTATGCACGGGGATCGCGATGCGCGCGTTCCGCCGATTGAATCACAGCAGGTGGCCGAGGCACTCTCTCGAATGGATGTTCCACACGACTATGTGGTCTATCCGGGAGAGGGACACGGCTTCCAAAAATGGGAGCATCGTGTTGACTGCTACACTCGCATCCTCCGTTGGTTCGATCAATATCTCCGTAGCGATGACTCCAGAGGAGAATCGACGTCGGCAGGTGCGGTGGCCACACCGGTGCGGCAGTGATCTCGGTGGTGTAATGGACACACGGACGATAGCGGATATATCGAAAGCGGTCACGGGACAGAAGAGGGGGACGAGGTCGCACGAACACTGTCTAGCGTGCGGTGCTGAAACGGCACCCCGTTGAAGTGGGGCTCGTCCTCCGGCTCCCGGATAGTGGGCAATCCTTGGCGTCGCAAATATCAGCCTTGCTGCTGATGCAGCACTGCGCTAGCCGAACGTTCCGCGCAGCATCTTCGCCTACAGCCCGCTCATCAACAACGTCTTGAAGATCAACGTTCGAGGCGCCGAAATGTACGTCTACATAATCAGACTGACCAGCGAGTCGCGTCGACGTAGATCGGGCTGACCACAGGATGGTGGTCTGGTCCTCATGGGAAGGGATATCGGATGCACAGAATTGGATTCGCAACGATTGCTCAGTCACCGCGTGACGATGTCGTTCCGGTGATGCGTAGGTATTTTCCCGAGGATATCGCGGTGTCGGAAGCTGGGTGTTTAGACGGCTTGACTCGGGTGGAGATTGACGCGCTGGGTCCAGATGAAGGAGAGGTGGGGATCGTCGCTCGCCTCAAGGAGGGCGGCTCTACTCTGCTTTCGCACAAGAAAATCTTGCCGCGGATGCAGGACTGCGTCGACTCGTTGATCAACGAACAGGGCGTAGATGTCGTCGTAATTCTTTGTGGTGCAGACTGGACAGATGTAAAGGCATCGAGGCTGGTGATCAATCCAGGACGATTGTTTCCAAGTGTCATCGGAGCTCTGGCACATGGTCGGCGGTTGGGCATCATTAAGCCCTCTGCCGGGCAGGTGGAGCAGGAACGAGACCGTTATCGCACGATGGGCATCGACGCTGTAGTCACATCAGCGTCACCCTATGAAGGGAATGCGAGGCTCGAGCTTGCACAAGCTGCGGCGGAACAGCTCCGCGACGCAGAGTGTGACCTCATCTGGATGACCTGCATTGGCATGGATTCCTCAATGCGTGACATCGCCGCCGATGTAACGGGAAAGCCAATCGTGCTTGCCCATGCACTTTTAGCCCGGATCACTGCCGAGCTTTTAGGAGTCGGTGATCCAGTCCTCGCTTAGGAACGAATTCTTTTAGATCATCGGGCATTGAGCGCATCCGCGCAGCGGAAATGGCATGCTCGCCTAGGGCGACAGACAGGCCGATCGCTATATGAAGGGACCAATCATGAGCCAAGTCACTTCTCAATCGTCAATCGAGCAACAGCTGCGAAGTCAGGTATCAGCGCAGAACCTTCAAGAACACCTTAATGTCTTCAGTACTCTCTTCCGCGATACGGGTAGCGAGGACGAATGGAAGGCTGCTCGCTACATTGTCGAGACGCTAAAGAAGTATGGTGTCAATGGTGAAATCCTCGAGCTTGACTCGCTCATCTCCTGGCCCCTTGCAGGCAAACTCACGATTCTGAACCAAGATGGGATAGGGACCGAGGACATCCAGGTTCGGACCCGCGCGTTTGGTGCCCAGACTCCTCCAGATGGGATGGAAGCTGAGCTCGTGTTGGTCCCATTTGCCCAGCCTGGAAAAGGAGAAATGATTTTCTCCCATCGGGCCGTTGCCGGCGACTACACCGGCCTCGACGTGACCGGAAAAATAGTCATCACCGCGGACGGCGGTCCTGATGGTATCCGTCGCGCGCAGGAGCGCGGGGCGGCTGGTCACATTCACATCTGGCCCTCAGATGAAGATGTTGTCCACGAGATGATCGGGACCAGCGTTTGGGGGACGCCGACTCCGGAGTCAGCAAAGCGATTGCCGAACATTCCTGTCCTCGGTGTCAAAAAAGCAGACGGCGAGCGCATTGCCAGCATGCTCCAGGAGCATCCTGTGCGCGTCCACATGGAATCGAATGTCAAGACAGAGTGGATGCGTATCCCGCTTGCGGTGGCAGACATTCCAGGCAGTGGAAGCGAAGACTTCCTCCTCGTCGGTGCCCACATTGACTCATGGTATGAAGGTGTCACGGACAATGCTACCGGCGATGTGGCGCTGATCGAGATGGCCAGGGTCCTCAACGAGCACCGTGCTGGACTTCACAGGGGTGTTCGCTTCGGCTGGTGGCCGGGGCACTCCACCGGACGGTACTCCGGATCAACGTGGTATGCCGACACGCAGTTCCATGAGCTACGGAACCACTGTATCGGTTACCTGAACATCGATTCCCCCGGTGTCCGTGAAACCGAAATCTGGGACTGCCGATATAACATGCCGGAGATTGAACACATCACCTCCGCGGTTGTGAACGAGCTTTCCGGACAAGAACCAAATATCCGTCGGCCTCTTCGTGCCGGTGACCAGTCGTTCCTGGGTGTCGGACTACCGTCACTTGGTGCATTTCGCATGCTGCCGCTCGACCATCCAGACCGCGCGGCAGTCGGCGGCTGCGGCGGTGCCTACTGGTGGCATTCGCCTGAGGACACCCTTGATAAGGCGGATGCAAATATTCTCGCGGAGGATGTGCAGATCTATCTGACCATGACGGCACGCATG
>JAUJLY010000211.1 GCA_030447145.1 Thermomicrobiales bacterium | reverse complement strand
TGCTGATCGGCGCGGGCGGTCTTGGCTCTCCCGCGGCGCTCTACCTGGCGGCGGCAGGCGTGGGCACGCTCGGGATCGTCGACGGCGACGACGTCGACGACAGCAACCTCCAGCGACAGATCATCCACACCACGGACAGGCTCGGCCAGCCGAAGGTCGAATCCGCGCGGGACGCGATCGCGGCGCTCAATCCCGACGTGACCGTGGAGCTGCACCCGGTGCGCCTGGCAAAGGACAACGCGCGGGAGCTGATCGAGCGCTACGATCTGGTGCTGGACGGTTCCGACAACTTCGCGACGCGGTACCTCGTCAACGATGTCTGCGTCCTGCTCAAGAAGCCCTATTCGCACGGCAGCATCTTCCGGTTCGAGGGGCAAGCGACGACGTTCGACCCCCGTGTGGAAACCGGGCCGTGCTACCGCTGCCTGTTCCCGGAGCCTCCGCCACCAGAATTGGCGCCGAGCTGCGCCGAGGCGGGCGTGCTTGGCGTGCTGCCCGGGACGATCGGGATGATCCAGGCGACAGAGGTCGTCAAGCTGGTGCTCGGGATTGGGGAGCCGCTGGTCGGGCGGCTGCTGATGTACGACGCGCTGGGGATGACGTTCCGGACGCTGAAGTTGAGCAAGGATCCTCACTGCCCTATGTGCGGGCCCGGGCGCCCGGACTCGATCGATGCCATCGAGTACACGGATCTTTCCTGCGCGATACCGGCGCTGGCGGCGGCAGGCTCGGGGTGAGTTGCGGTTCCCGGTTGAATCGCGCCAATTGCACACACCCATGTTGATCAGTTGAACAGATGTCTGATGCCATTTCGCCTAGTTCGAAGGAACTCGGACGAATGATGGCCACCGGCCTCACTGGCATGCCAAGGCGGCATGTCTCACTACTGGCCGACCCGGATCTTCGGTCGGCCCCCACCCCCACAGCCGCAACCAATACAGTTGGAGGCGACTGCATGGCGTTGGTCGTCCTGTGGGCCGCGAAAATAGAGTTGCGTACTGAACGATGTTGTCTCATCGATGTCGAATGACAGCAGGGCAAGCGTGAGATCACCGACGGCCAACCGGTTCCTCACGTCATCGTCCGAACTCAAGTCCCACGTGACATCTTCGACACGATAGGATGTGGTCTCGTTGGCGACCAGCACAAAGTCACGCGAGTCGATCGTCATCCGCTCCTCGCCACTGTTCTCGATGGCAACAAGGAACTCAAACCGGTGATCACTCCTCCACAAGGTCCCCGTCATGGTCGCCACCTCCCGGCCGGACGGGTCCACAATGATGCTCGGCCTGTCCCAGCCCAGATCATTGCAGCCATGCATCGGCGGTGGGGGGAAGACACCATTGGGGTCTGGCTGGAGCCGGGCGATCTCGATCGGGATGTCCGGATCAGGACCGCACCCGCACGTAACCGTTACCACCTCCGCGTCGGTGACCATCTCGTAGACGAGCGTCATGGCCACCGCGTCACCGGGCACGAGGCTTTGTCTCGGTTCATCCCCGTTGCCCGTCGCTTCTGACCATTCGTAGTACGCGGGATAGGCAACCACACCAAACTGATCTGCGACCGAGATCGTGTTGACGTCGATCTCCACTTCGGCTCCACCGGTATTGTGGATCTCCACCTCAACCGAGACCCAACGTGTCCCTTGATCGGGAAGGGGCAATGTGACGTCGGTGAAATCGTCATCGTAGCTGGGGACACTGATGTCCAGCATCACGTCGGCGTCGGAGTCCACGTACGTGCGCTCTGTCCTAACAGGACGTAATTCATCAGGGCTTGTGACATATGCACCCCTCGGCAAGGAGGTGTTGTCGATGAGGTACATCCCGTCATCCGCACCATTGGCATAATCCTCACTGGAGATAACGGAGGTGATTTCCAGCACGGCCGCATCCTGGATCAGCGTTCGGCATTCGATCTGGATGACGTACTCGGTTCTGCGCTGACCCGTGTCCGGAACGATCAGGAACGCGGCATAGGCATGCCCGGCCCCGTACTCCTCGGCGCTTGTCCCATCCTCCTCGTACACCGCTGGCTCAAGCGAATGGAAGTCTTGCTCCCGCAACCGTTCAGACGCATCACTCAAGCATCGCTTGGGGTCTCCTTCAAATGCGTCATGGGCGGCAAAGGTGACGATCGTGACGTCACTTTCCAGCGTGAGCAAATCAACCCCATCGTCCGTAGACTCCTCTGTCGCTTGCCAGTTCTCTGGGTCTCAGCGAAGCAGATAGCCGTACGAGGGGCTCTGGTAGATCCCCTCGTCTCCTCCATCAAGGACTTGGGTGGAGGCAGCGCGACCCGAGAACACGGGCATCAGAGAGGGCAGACACATGAGCACCGTGACAAGGAGGTGCACGAGCGCAGTAGAACGGAACATAGTTCTCTCCCTAGTCATTCACTGGCGCGTCGTCGTGATCTCATTATGTTCTCGGATCAACCGATTGTCGCGGGAAGCGCACACAAGCTGGATCTCATCTCGCAGCTCGTCCAAGGTCATCTCACGCCCCCCAGCAAGCTCGGCGGACAGTGACCCGCCCGAAAGAGCCTGGTGAAGACGGGCAACTAATCGCTCACGACGCGTGCGCGATTCGGCGGGAGCAGCTGATCCAGCAGCCTCCCGCAGTCCGTCTACCGCCCCAAGCCAACGCGCCGCCGTTTCTCGCTTTCCCGTCTCCAATGCCACGGAGGCCAACGTTTCCACAGCATAAGCAACCCCATCGGGATCCCCGAGCTCCATGTAGAGATCGACGCTCTCCGTGCACAAGGCAATGGATTGCTCCACCTCGCCGTTATCCAGGGCCACGGCGCCGAGATTGCCGAGGGCACGTGCGATCCCATCTTGGTCTCCTATCTGGCGATACCGCTTGAGGCTCTGCTCATGCAGGTCCCTGGCACGGACCGGCTCACCCGCCGTTTCGGCGGCGAAGCCAAGACAGGCGAGGATGAAGGCTTCTCCTTGCACCGTGCCGAGTTCATGCGCCAGCGATAACGCTTCTTCACCTAGTCGCTGAGCATGTTTCACTTGATCGGGTACCGGCGCCATGATCGCGACGAGATTCGAGAGCACATCCATGGACCCAGCGGTGTCCCCAAGGGTTCGGAAGATACCTAGGCTCTCCTCATACCGAGCGACTGCGGTGGCTTCCTCACCGCGGTAATGTGCGATCGCGCCAAGGTTGAGCAGCGCCGTTGCATAACGGCGCTGTTCCCCACTCTTTTTGGCAAACTCCAGGCTCTCCTCGTAACGGCGGTCCGCGATGTCGAGGTTGCCCTGCGCATGGGCGACCGCGCCCTGGTTGTTGAGCACCATCGCGGTCACTCCTGGCTGGTCAAGCATCTCGGCGATGGCATTAGCCCGTTGAAACCAGTGTTCAGCACCACGATACTCACCCCGCGCGAAGCGCAGCGTCCCGGCACCGATCTGCGCCCAGAGCCGGTCTTCCGCCACCGACTGGTCACCAAGTTTGAGCGCTGTCTCGACCCAACGAATGCCCTCCTCCAGATGGCCACGGATATGCCAGAAGGGCCACAATCCTCTGACCAACCGAAGAGGTAGTTCGTCATCGCCGTTTGCAACGGCCCATCCCAGGGCAGAGCGGAAGTTGTCATGGTCGGCATCGAGTCGATGCAGCCAGGTCACCTGGTCCGGACCCCGCAGCGCCGCGTCGGCGCCCGTGACGAAGTCTCCACACCATGCCGCATGGGCTTGCCGCAGCAAATCCTCTTCCCCTGCCTCTGCAAGCCGTTCCAGACCAAACTCTCGCAAAGTTTCCAGAAAGGTGAACCGCAACTCGTTATCCGCACCAACCGAGCGACGGAGCAGGCTTTGATTGACGAGGATCTCGAGCCCGTCGAGGACGTCCGTGTCCAGACCCCCAGCGACACTCGTCACAACCTCGGCCGCCTCGATCGATCCACTGCCTGCGAACACGGAGAGCCGGCGAAACAGGGTCTGTTCATCGGCGGCCAGCAGATCGTGACTCCACGCGATGGTGGCACGAAGCGTTTGCTGGCGGCTGGGCAGGTCGCGCGCTCCACCCGTCAGCACCTTCAGCCGGCGATCCAGACGCTTCAGCAATGCTTCTGGCTCCAGCATCCGGATCCGGGCCGCAGCCAACTCGATTGCCAATGGCAGTCCGTCCAAACGCGCACAGATCGCCGCGACGGATGATGCATTGTCACGAGTCAGGACGAATTCCGGCCGCATCATCGTTGCCCGCTGCACGAACAGAACGACCGCGTCAACGGCAGCCAACTCCTCAACTGAAGGCAGACGAGCCGGGTCCGGAACGGCCAGTGGTGATACCGCATACTCATGCTCACCGCGCAGGCGCAATGGTGCGCGGCTCGTGGCCAGCCCCTTGATCCCATCGCAGGTCCTCAACAAGTCAGCGACGATCGGTGCGGCATCCAGGAGATGCTCAAAGTTATCGAGTACGAGCAGGAGTCGTTTCTGGGCAAGGTACTGTACCAGGGCGTCGCGAAGTGAGTAGCCCCCCGTCTCCCTCACCCCGATCGTCGCGGCAATGGTCGGGAGCACCAGCGGCGCCTGATCCAGCGGCGCGAGATCGACAACGAATGCGCCGTCGTCGAATGCTTCCAGAAGGTCTGCCGCGACCTGCAGTGCGAGCCGGGTCTTGCCGGTCCCGCCGACGCCGGTCAACGTCACGAGGTGGACATCATCTCTTCCGAGGAGAGTCTTGAGTTGCTCCAAGTGGGTTTCGCGACCTATAAGGGGATTCGGCTGAATCGGCAGGTTGGTCGGATGACGCTCCAGGCTTTTCAGCGGCGGAAAGGTGTCAGGGAGGCCCTCGACCACCAGTTGCGTGACCTGTTCCGGTTCGAGGAGGTCCCGGAGCCGGTGTCGGCCAAGATCACGAAGGGTGACACGACTGGGCAGCTGTGCCTCGGCCTCTCTTCGTACGGCGTCACTGAGCAGGACCTGCGCCCCGTGACCGACTGCCAGAAGCCGGGCCAGACGGTTCAGGCAGGGAGCCACCACATAGTCACCACCGACCGGTGTGGCTTCCCCACGATGGATGGCCATCCGAACGCGAATCGGTCCGGTCTCGGTCCACGGCTCGGCTGCCAACGCGCGCTGTCCGGTGACGGCGGCGGCGACCGCATCAGCCGGGTGTGCGAAGGCCGCGAGATACGCGTCGCCAATGGTCTTGAAATGATGACCGCGATGCTGGGCAATGACGTCGCTAAGAATCGCGTTATGCCGCGCGGTTGCCGCCCACATCGCGCTGGCATCCCGCTCCCATAGCCGGGTGCTGCCCTCGATGTCGGTAAAGAGGAACGTGACAATCCCGCTCGGCAGGTCGGTCATGCGCCTTGTCCCGATGGTGTCTTGCTATAGGACGTGGAAGTTCTGATCGCATAGTAGCATCGCGGGTGCTACATCATATGCGGCGAGACCAATCCTGCTCGGTATACGTGTCAAGTCTGACATTTCATCTGTGGACCACTCCGGGACCTCACCTTACTAGGCGAGAGGACGTAAGTCATTCGTCGTGGCGTGTCTCAGAACCCAAGGTTCTGAGACACCTGAATGGGCTTCCCATGGTGGCCAGTTCCGCAGGAGGCTGCTGTGTTTGAGGTCGTTTCAAGACATGCGTTGAGATCTGTGCAGTGGTTGGTATGTGCTGAGACGCCTCGTCGATGACTGCTGGAACTACCCAGTTCTCAGTCGGAGGGGTAGACGCTTCAGTTCTGCCTGCGGGTCCACGCGTTTTGAAGAGAATGAAGAAGGCGGCAATCCTGATTCCGTCCGGTCGCTCAATGATGTTGGTGAGGGTGGTGTAAATGAAGACGAGCGTGATGCCGACAAAGGCGATGAACAGGTTGCGACGACGCTGGC
>JAUJLY010000210.1 GCA_030447145.1 Thermomicrobiales bacterium | reverse complement strand
GATCGCCGACTCGTTTATATCGCCATCGAGCAATGTCACGCGGGGCTCCAGCGTGACCAGGCCCGCACCGACCATGGCGACGACCTCAAGATAACGGGGAATCTCGTGCTGGAAGTAGACGTAGGGCATCCAGCGGTCGAGGGGCGCTGCGTCAGCACTTTTGAGCCCAACTGTAAGTCGTGCCTGGAGCCGGTGCACGAAGGGATTGGAGAACTGCCCCCCGCCATGAAGTTGGATTGCGAGATCAAACCGTTCGTGCACCATCTGCATGAAGAACTGGTCGAGAGCGTCAGTGTCGTTGACGAAATCCTCAGGCTCCCCTACGCCCCGGCACCTTGGGATAGCGATCACCCGGTCCACCGGACCCGGGCGCTCGGCCAGGAACGCTTCGTGCCAGCGTTGCCCGAGAAGCACGATTTCCGCGTCAGGATAGGCAGCGCGCAGAGCATCGAGCGCCGGCAGCGTAAAGATGAAGTCACCGATCGCATTTGCCCGCAAGACTGCAATGCGTCGAACATCCGGAACACGACCGCCGTAGCCCTGCATCAATTGCCCTTTCCCTCGTAACATGTCCCGCCAATGCTTTTGGCGGGGAGCTCTACGCACGTCCAGCGCCCCGGTTCGGAGCGACCAGCAACACCGACAGTGGAGATGCCGATGGGCGCTCGAGAAGAAGTGGTATTGTACTTGCACCGTTCGCTGCGTTGAGTTGGAGCATACGCTTCCGGTACATTCTTGACCCGCAGCGCCCACCCTCCGCGCGGAGTGCGGCTCAGGGGAGACACGAGGGAGCCGGCGCCAACATGCGAGAGGAGATGCCACTCTGATGGACGATCTGGATGGAGGCGCCGCCGAAGTCGTGCGGAGCTTTCCCGAGTTGCGTGTTCTCGTCATCGGCGATGCAATGCTGGACACGTACCTGGAGGGAACGGCGACCCGGCTCTGCAGGGAAGCACCGGTTCCCGTGGTCGTAAGCCAGTCCGAGCAACGGTGCCCTGGTGGCGCAGCGAACACCGCTGCCAACGTGCGTGCACTTGGGGCCGAGGTCGATTTCGTCGGGATCATCGGTAACGATCCGGCTGCAGCCAGGCTGCGAACGGCCTTGAAAAATGCCGGGGTCAGCGATCGTTCACTCGTGGTTGATGACAGTGTTACGACGGTGCACAAGTCACGCATCATCGCAGATGATCAGTATCTCGTTCGATTGGACGAAGGTGACCTGACGACTTGCTCATCGACGGCGCGGCAAGCGGTCCTCGACCAAGTCGAGGACCGCTATTCACGATGTGACCTGGTCATCCTCTGCGACTACGCGTGTGGCACCGTGAACGACGAGATCGTGGAACTGCTGCGCCGCCTGCGCGGCGAGAGGCCACGTCTTTTGGCCATCGACTCCCGGGAGGTGCACCGCTTCGCACATGCCGGGGCGACGATCCTCACCCCAAATCTGCAGGAAGCACGGGCAGCAGTGGCCCTCGATCCGACACTCAAAAGTGAAGAGCCAGACGATATTGCCCGCAACCTGCGACATGTCCTTGATGCCGAGCATATTGCGGTTACGATGGCGGGGAACGGAGTCGTGCTTATCGACACCGATGGCGGGATGAGCCGGCTGCCTGCATACCCCGTTGCCGGGGCAGGCGATGTGGGCGCTGGTGATTCGTTCACCGCGGCCACTGCGCTCGCCCTTGCAGCCGGTGCCGGCATAGCGCAGGCAGCACAGATTGGGATCGATGCTGCCAGCATCGCCTGTATCAAGCGACGAACTGCCGTTGTCACCAACCGGGAGCTGCTGCAGCGAGTGAGTATCAATTCGGAGGCGTCAACGTGCGGCTCCCTTTCGATCAAGGAGGTCGCGACCCGGCTGGACGCAGAGCGATACGCCGGCCGGCGTATCGTCTTCACCAATGGGGTCATCGACATCCTGCAGGCCGGCCACGTGCGGCTCCTGCAGCAGGCGAGGCAGCTCGGTGATGTGCTCGTGGTGGGCATAAATAGTGATGCAAGTGTCCGGCGGCTGAAGGGTGAGCAGCGTCCAGTCAACGGGGAGCAGGATCGGCTCGCCCTCATTGCCGCGCTCGGTTCCGTCGACTACGCCGTGGTTTTCACCGAGGACACTCCGGCTGATGTAATCCGGGGCCTGAGGCCCGATATCCATGTCAAGGGCGGCGATTATACGGCCGAGACCTTACCGGAGATCGACGCCGTCCGAGAGGTTGGCGCGCGTGTCGAGATCTTGCCGCTTGTTCATGGACTGAGCACGACTCACGTGATCGGTAGAATTGCCTCAATGGCCAGCAGAGACCCCGCGGAGCAGACCATATGATGGCCACGGATGGGTCATCACCGGATCCAGAGCATCCAGGTACCCCTGACTCTCCTTCTTCTGAGGCACACCAGACGTCTTCACCGCCTTCTCTCTCAGAAGAGCTGTGGGCGGACCACGATTGGAAGCCAGAGCGGATCGCCGTTTTTCGGGCATTGCATCTGGGTGATCTCCTCTGTGCAACCCCCGCGTTGAGGTCGCTTCGTCGGCGGTTCATGAATGCGGAAATCACCCTGATTGGACTCGCCTCGGCAGAGGATCTCGTGCAGCGCCTGCCCTCACTCGACCGACTGGAATACTTCCAGGGATACCCGGGAATTCCAGAAGTTGCCCAGGAAACAGAGCGAAGATCGGCGTTCCTTGCCGAAGCTCAAAAGGGTCGCTACGACCTCGCCATCCAGATGCACGGCGACGGCAAACTGAGCAACGGCTTTATCGCTGGTCTTGGCGCCAAAGTAACCGTGGGCTATCGCAGGATCGGCGACGCACGCCTCACCCTCAGCCTCCCCTACGTCGCCGACGAACCAGAAGTACTGCGCTGGCTGCGACTCGTTGATTTGCTCGGTGCGGAAGTCGACGATCGCCGGCTTGAGTTCCCGACGGTGCCGGAGGAGAACCGACGAGCGAAGGAGCTTCTGACCGGGGCACCACCCCATTCAGGGCCGCTGATAGGGCTCCACGCAGGTGCCAGCACGCCGCTCCGGCGCTGGCCAGAAGAACGATGGACCGAACTGGCGGATGCACTGGTGGAGCGATGGGACGCCCGTATCGTTCTCACTGGCACTAATATCGAGCGCGAATTGACCAGCAGGATAGATCGGGCGACACAAAGCCCAGCGCTCAATCTGGCGGGCCAGACCGATCTCGGCACCTTCGCTGCGTTGATCGGCCAACTCGACCTCCTGATTACGAATGACACCGGTGCGTCGCATCTCGCCGCCGCCGCCGGGACACCGAGCGTTGTCATCTTTGCTACTACCCAGCCATATCAATGGGCACCGCTCGACCGCGGCCGGCACCTGGTAGTTGATGCTCGCACGTATGACGTGCCCGAAGCATCTCCCGTTGAAGCCCTCGCGAGACTCCCGGTGGAGCCCGTGCTTCTCGCCTGCGAGCGGCATGTTGAAACTGGCACGCTCCCCACGGCCAGGAGCTAGACATCTCTCGCACCCAAAGAAGGATCACGTAATCGAACGGACTTCGGACTTGGCTGAGCCATCGGTGGAAATGACCTGCAAAAAGATCGACGCATCCCTTTGAGGAGGCTGGTACAGCCTGTGCGCTTCCTCCTCATCAGCGTTACTCGATGCTCGGTTGTGGTGCCTGTAGGAACAACGGGAGGATGTCATGAGCCGGGAATCTCGAGAGTTGGAGAACGGTCTGTTGAGGAAGACGATGATGAACGAGTCGACGGAACGTAACACGAGTGTTCAGCCGACGGCGGGGATTCTATGCATCTCCCACCTGGGCTGGAATCACGTCTGGCAGCGGCCACAGCAGATCCTTTCCCGCTTGTCGCGACACTACCCAGTCTTGTATGTCGCAGAACCAGAGATCGCCCCGACCGCCGAAGGCGAACCTCACCTTGATCTTGTGGCGGATGAGGAGCATCTCCGCGCTTGGCAGCCAGTGTTTCCCAATCGACCGGACATTGTTCGGTCCTGGCGTGAAACCTACACCGCTCTCGTTCAAGATCTGTTACGGCAGGAGGGCTGGCTTAACCACGACCCTGGTAGTCTCGCCGCAATGCGGCCGCTTATCACCTGGTTTTACACGCCCATTCCCTGGTACATGCTAGATCATCTTCCAGCGCAGCTGGTGTTATACGACATCATGGACGACCTCGCCAGCTTCAAGGGAGCGGCTCAAGACCTGCTGGAGCGTGAGACCCAGCTTCTTGCCCGCTCCGATCTCGTCTTCGCAGGTGGCCACAGCCTCTACAACTCTCGGAAGGAAAAGCACCCAAAGGTCCACCTCTTTCCTAGCGGAGTCGATGTTGACCACTTCGCCTCCGTACTGCAACCTGGCACCGACGTGCCGCCGGAGATCACTCACCTCCCTCGGCCGGTACTCGGGTATTACGGTGTTATCGACGAGCGCATCGATCTGGATCTGCTCGAGGAGGTCGCGCGCCGTCGCCCGGACTGGTCGATCGTTATGGTCGGACCCATTGCGAAACTGGAACCGTCGCAGCTGCCGGTCGCTCCGAATCTCCTGTACACCGGTCAGCAACCTTACTCCCGGCTGCCATCATTTCTCAAAGGATTTGACGTCTGCCTGATGCCGTTCGCGATTAACAGCGCTACCCGATCCATCAGCCCCACGAAGACTCTTGAGTACATGGCGGCCCGAAAGCCCATTGTCAGCACCCCAGTCCCGGATGTGGTGGCCAACTGGTCAGAGGAAGTTCAGATCGCTCCGAATGCGGACGAATTTGTGCAGGCTGTTGAGATTGCCTTGGCCGAGACAGGGACGGAACGTGCCCGGCGCGCTGCCCACCAAGTGCGGACGGTTGAACGCAATGGCTGGGATGTCATTACGAGAGAGATGCGGGCGCATATCGAGGCCGCATTGTTGCCAGGATCATTGACCTCATCCCGCCATCAGCCTGCGGGTGCTGCCTCTGCCAGACGGTAAAACACGAAGCCAGGGGCCGCAGGCAAAGGAGATCCGAAGGAGACTTTACTCCTGATGCCTGTCACCCTTGGTTGTTGTCGAGGCGAGGGTATCCAGCCCGGGGTTGGCGAATCTTGCGAGTCCCAGACCTTGCCGATGATCTGCAGCAGGTTATCGATGTCGAAAGGCTTGATAACGATGTGCACGCCAAGGCTGTCGAGATGATCGCTCAGTTCCGTGATCTGCTTGACGGCGGCGGTGCAGACAACCACCGGAACGTCTTTGGTTGAGCGATCCATCTTCGTAGCTTGCAGCAACTGCCAACCAGAGTCTTCACCGCCGATGATAAAGTCCATGATTACCAGGTCGGGACGAAGGTCCTTGATGCTTTGGAGAAGCTCACCCGTCTGGCGTGCGAACTTGTCAAGCGTAACCTCGTACCCCTCCTCGACAAGCAAATCACGAAAGAGCTCAAGGATAGCCGGGTCGTCGTTCACGACCAGGATGTGCTTTTTGTCGTGAGGCTCGGTCATCTCTCCTGCACCTGTGGTCACTGGAGCACCTGTGCCCCGCAACGTATTAACGCTACATGCACAATACCGTGTTCCTTGTGCCGGAGCCAGCGGGGCGAAATTGAGAGGCGTAGGACGTTGGTCCACGTATGCACCACCCATCCGTCCTCGTGCCGGTGACCGGTGACCGGTGATCGGTGATCGGTGAACCATGGTAGCCAACCGCAAGTCGATCCCTGCCGGAAGAATCAGTCCGTTCGTGACGATTACGATCCAACCATCAGCAGGAGCCGCCAGGCACCAGCCCGACGGCCCCCGCTCTAGTCAACTAACAACAGGTGTTATCCCTCCGGAGTCGCAACCGCGGGGGTTCCCTCCTCGCTCACCGTAAACACGTCTACCATGCCCATCATTGCGTGCGGCATGCCTGTCTCGGGATCAAAGACAAAGCAAAGGGCGGCGTA
>JAUJLY010000209.1 GCA_030447145.1 Thermomicrobiales bacterium | reverse complement strand
CGCAACGTTGAAGCCACCCGACGAGTGATAGAACGTCCGCCAGTCGATATCGGGGTCGGACGGCGAGACGGGATTTCTCATCGTGGCGAATTCAAACACACCACCTTCCTGGCCGGGTGTACTCACCAGCTTCGCGACCCATGCCGCTCGCTCTAGAATCTCGATCGTCACATTGAAGCCAACGGCGTCTGCCATTTGCTTGATCATTTCGGACTGCGCCTTGTCAGCCGCCCGGTCGATCACCGTGAGTGTCACGGCAACTTTGCCGTCTCCGTCGGCCACAGACGGATCTTCAGCAACGACTTCCTGTACCAGTTGAGCAGCCAGATCCGGGTCGAACCAGTAGTAGGGCAACTCCTCGTTGTAGGCAAACGATCCACGCGGCAGCAGGTACTTGCGACCGTATCCTGCGCCAAAACCGATAACCTGCGCCATGGCCTCCCGGTCAAGCGCATAGAGCATTGCTTGCCGAAGTTTCAGATACCTGAAAGGGTTTGCCATGTTGGTAGAGTCGAAGATCATTCGGTAGTTGTTGCCTTGGCTCTCCGACTGAAATATCACCAATGCTGGATCGTTCTCAACGTCGGCTATGTCCTTGCCTTGAATCAGTTCAGTGAAATGCGCTCCACCGCTTCGTAGCTCCAACAACCTCACTGAATCGTCGATAACCAGTCGGTAGACAATTTGGTCAAGGTAGGGGAGCGGTTCCCCGTCTGTGCCAATTTTCCAGTAGTCGGGATTGCGCTCGATAACCACCTGGTTCCCCGACTGCCACTCCACGAATTGGAAAGGCCCGGACCCAATGGGGCTGCGAGCGAACCCGTCCCGGCCCGCTTTGTTGAAGGCGGTCGGACTAATGGGATTGTTCCATTGGACCGCAGCACTCAACGATGCAAGAATGCTGGCGATCGGCTGCGAAATGTGAATTCGCACTGTGAGGTCGTCGACGATTTCCACCGCATTGGAGGAGTAGTCAAACGTTGAAGATTCGGCGGCAATTGCATCGAGAGCCGACTGGTCCTCGTTGGAGGTGTCGACCGCCGAGAGGTACGCTTTCATGGTCGAGGCTGGATGGAAAATCATGCGATCCAGATTCCACTTGGCCGCCTCGGCGTTCCATTCAGTGCCGTCGTGGAATGTGATACCCTCCTGCAACCCTAGTACTACCTCCTGCTCTCCGAGCTCCCAGGTGGCGATCATGTCAGGCTCAGGTCCCCAGACGCCCGAGTCGGGATCCGGTTCCCAGAGAAGCCAATGTCCATAGATCATATTCGTGCCGTTGGGTTCGGCCGAGTTGAAGAGCGGATCGAGGGTAACCCAGTCGTTCTGGACTAAAACGTTGAGCGTGCCGCCGCGGATCGGTGTTACCTGGCGCCGAGATGCGGCAGCATCAGTGTGAAGTATGGCGCTGGAACGTCCAGCAGCGACGACGGCAGCTGCCGCCGCGGACTGCCGAATCAGGGTCCTGCGAGTCACTTGATGTTCTCGGAGCAGTTCTGAAAGTGGGCGTGGTTTCTGCATTACGAACCTCCAGGGGTCTTGCGTCGCGTTACATACGGTCCATTGTGCCGCCGCGTAATCTCGATCCCAGCTCCTTTCTGGCCACCTCCTTCTATCGTTGCAGCTGGCCGAAGGGTCGCATCGTGGTGCTACGGTAGACAGTAAAGGCGAAGAACAGCTCTGCTCTTGGTCAGCATTAGCAGTGCTGCTAGCCAACAGCGCCTCTGGAATGCGCTTCGCTGGTATTTCAGACCGATACGAAGTTGCTGCGAAGTTCAGACCCTAATGTACAAGCCAGCGCACTATGGGATAGCCGGCTGACCGACGTATGGCTCCAAGTAGCCGCTAGCCTAGCGAACCCAGTGAATTTGATACAAACCGTAGGGACTTTCTATCATGTCGTACCCTGGGCTGCAAGTCAGGTCCCGGTGATGGGGGCGCATCACAGTGGCTCTTGATGTCCGCGTGAGAGGAGGGAGGGAAGCCCCCTCCAGTCTAAGGCAGTCACTCGGGAATGGATACACCGGCGCAGACATAGACACGCGCCGCGCACCGACCAGCGCGTGCCTGCATGCACATTTCCCCACAAGGGAGAGACCTGCATTGCAGGGGAAACCTTCTGACAAAAATACAGGTTCCAGCCCCTTGTCCATGGGGTATCCCCGGCCCGCTATTCGGTTTGAGGAGCGGGTCCTCGTCGCGATCCTGCTCCTTGCCCCAATGCTTGGGTAGGACACCCGAGGATCGCCCACACCAACCGATAGCTACGGACGCGGCGCTTATACCTCTCAGGAGCCGTTGGTCCGTCGAGGGGTGCAACATTTGTTTCAGGGGTGGGGTCCCTCTTGTGGTGAGTCAAATGACTCACCTTCAAGGATGAGCGGTTGATTCTCCGGAGTTTCTTCCTTCACCACTGAGTCATTTGACTCACCATGACACCTGCACCCGACCGTAGTGAAATAGGCAACTCCCTTACAGTGCGTAAGGATGGTTCGTGCAGGGCGTTACACAATGGCCTCCCACCGGGTCGTGAGGCCGGATGAGGGATCACTGTCACCGAAGGGGCTGCCGTTTGGAGGGAGGGAGTGAAACGTCGCCGGTTCGCATCCGGTCACCCGCTCCATGAAAAGCCCGTAAAATCAAAGAAAACTGTCAGTCACCATGGCGGACCGCTTGTCGTGTCACGACCAATGTGTACCAAATGTGTACCGGCGAAAACTGCACCGGTTTCTTGGATGTCATGAACGGCACGATGGTGGAGGACCGAACTCTGTATTATACTAGCTTTTGACCGCCAGTCTGCCCGCGATCCCCCATCTAAACGTCATCACGAATCATCTTCAGCTGATCAGCACGGTTGCTTGGTATGGTTCCTCGACCCGTTTCACAAACACCCAGGCGTTCTCGCGCCAAGCAACGAGCCCGTTCCCCTCGATGCATTCGCGACCGACAAGTAGTGCCACAACGTGCTCCTCTGGCGTCGACTCTTCAGTGTCCATGTACTTGCTCCTGGGATAAGGATCCCAAGACGAACACCAAGCGTGTCGTCTTTACAAAGAGTGAATGCCAATATGCTAGAAGCTGTATTGCGCTGATCTGGTTGGAGTTGTTGTCGTGCCGGTTGAGGGTGTGTCGGAGCACGCAGGAGAGGTGTGTCGAGGGTGACTGCGAGATCACTCCATGCGCCCAAATCTGTAAGGGTAGTCGGGAGACGAACTCCCGGGAGACCACAGAGAGAAGGAGCGCCACGATGAGCCAGGACACGACACGCACGATCAGCACCGTCGTCGAGCCAACCCAGGATGAGGTGGAGGGTCATCGGCGGTCGATGGCTACGCCAGAGATCACCGACGAGGTTGAGAAGGCCGAAGTCCAGGGCCACAAGATTTTCTTTGGCGCACCGTAGGTGACCGAGGAGCAGGAGCCAGAAGGCGAGCCGCAACTCAGCGATTCGGTGATCATCCCCGAGCGCGCGATGCCGGGTGAGGAGGTGACCTTCGAGGTGACCACCAAGAATGGCAAGGGCGGGCTCTCGGCCGAGATCATCGCGGCGAATCCAGAGATAGGACGGATGGTGCTGATGGAGCCGGTCGGCATTGCCCGCTTCCGCACCATAGTGACGTTCTCCAGCAACACCGAGCCCGGGGAATACCCGTTTGCCTTCTTTGCCGCGAGCAAGGAATGCTACGTCATCAGCGAGTTTCTGCCGGTGGAGCATATTGATGTCGTCAGAGCCCTTCAGGTACAGCTACTATGTCAGCATCCCGCTTGGGACTACCGATCTCCCACCCAGTAACAAAAGCGATACGCTGCCTGGGTGCCGCACAGAAGGGTCTTGCTTAATGGATCGCCATTCTCCGTTGCACGCCCGTATCGATCGTCGTCGACTCGTGCTCGCGTCCGGTGGAGCGATGCTCGCCGTGCCATTCCTTGGTCACGGCGATGCCAGTGCCCAGGACTCGATTGTCGCGACAATGGTGACCGACACCGCCGGCATCGGTGATGAAAGCTTCAACGATCTGGCGAAGGAGGGCGGTGATCGCGCCGCTGTAGAGCTCGGCATTGAGTTCAATGTGCTCGAAAGTCAGACCGCTGCCGACTATGTCCGCAATCTCACCGAGGGCGCCGAGCAAGGTGAGCTCACCGTTGCCGTCGGCTTTCTCCTTGAAGATGCCCTGAACGAAGTTGCTCCCCAGTATCCGGACAAGTATTTCGCCATCATCGACACGGTCGTGGAGGCAGATAATGTTGTTTCCTACGTGTTCCGTGAACACGAAGGCTCGTTTTTGGGCGGTGTGCTTGCAGCCCTGATGACCAAGACCGGTGTCATCGGCTACCTGGGCGGCATCCGGGTTCCGCCGGTTATGCGTTACGAGGTCGGCTACGTTGCCGGAGCCAGGTCTGTGAACCCGGACATCGAGATCCTCATCTCCTACTCGGACGATTTCGAGGATCCCGCTCTCGGCAAGGAGCTTACGCTGGCACAGTACAACAGCAACGCCGACATCGTCCTTCCCGCCGCGGGGCGTACGGGCATCGGTGCATTCGACGCCGCAAAAGAGAAGGGTGCAGGGTTCTTTGTCATCGCCGGTGACCAGGATCAGTCGGAGCTCGGCCCCGAGTTCCAGCTTGCTGCCGTCCTCAAGAAACTCGATACAGGCGTGTACGACTCTATTGAGATGGTCTTGAACGATAGCTTCGTGAGTGGTGCTCACGACATCGGCATCGCCGAGAACGGTGTCGGGATCGGCGTGTACCATCAGAGCGTTCCACAGGACGTGAAGGACAAGATCGAGGCGTATCGGGCAGCGATCGCGGAGGGCGCCATCGAGCCGCCTGCCGACGACGATGCCCTTGCCTCATTCACGCCGGTTCCTCCTACTGAAGTCGGGGGCAGCGCCTCTCCGGCGGCATCGCCAGAAGCCTCGCCGGCCTCCTAGCACGTGTACGTTGAGGGCGCGGGTCGTTGACTTCGCGCCCTCCTGCTTGTCCAGCCCATGACTGACTCAGCACCCAAACCATCTGTGCCACTCGCCATCGAGAAGCGGGATATCGTCAAGCGCTTTTCCGGATCAACCGGTTTCCCTCGTAATCAGAACGCAGCGAACGACGGCGCTTCAGGAGCAGGACCCATGTCACAGCGTATCAACTACCGATCAGTCGCGCCGGACGTCTACGAGGCAATGACGCACCTCGGGACAAGCTCGAGTCTCGACGTCCCACTGATTGAGCTGGTCAATATTCGCGCTTCCCAGATCAATGGGTGTGCCTCCTGCCTGTCGATCCATGTCCCCGAGGGACGCAGATCCGGACTGACTGATGAGCAGATCGACCTCCTGGCTGTCTGGCGAGAAGCGGGGGAGATCTTCTCGGCACGGGAGCGGGCTGCCCTGGCATGGGCCGAATCTTTGACCCTGCTGCCCCAAAGCCAGGCTCCCGATGAGCTCTATGAGGAGGTGCGCGCCCACTTCAGCGAGCGGGAGACGGTGGAGCTGACGTGGGCGATCGTGACCATCAATGTGTGGAACCGGATGGGCGTCTCCAAGCGAACACCACCGCGACGCCCCCGCTAACGAGATTACCAGAGGTGGCTGCTGTGTATGAAACTCGAAGAGCATCGAGATCCCGCTCCCGGCGTAAACCACTCATCAGAACGAGCTGGTCACACGAGGTTGCCAGAAGGTACCGTACAGCCGGGGCGATGTATGCACAGATCCTTATAGTCCCAAAAGCCTCCCTTTTTGAGGCGTCGTTGATGGGACTCGGGCATACTGGACGTCCTATCCGGCTCTGGATCTCTGAGGGCACCTGCTATGGCCGCATTTGCTGGCCGCCACCGCGGCGCTGCTCGGGGCCTGTCCCGCCCTCTAAGTGCAAGCGACAGACAGGGCGCTCGGTCATCTGGATGCCGCCGGCACGCAGCGGTAG